>NZ_NIZW01000016.1 GCF_002727185.1 Rhodopirellula bahusiensis | reverse complement strand
TTTCGCTGTCCAACCCGACTAGTTCAACGGGCAGCGATGTTCAACTGGTCGGTGGAGCGGCGACGATCGAAGTCACGACGACGATCAACGACGACGAGGTCGCGACGTTCACATTGATTGGTGCGACATCGGTTGCCGAAGGTGCGACGGCGGCCTATCAGTTGAAGCTCGACGGGATGATGCAAGCAGGCGAGACCGCATCGGCGGACATCGCGATCAGCTTTCCAGGTGGAGCTCCGAGCAACGATCCAGCCGAAGTGGCTGACTTCACCAACGCGTTCTTGGCTGACGTTGATACCGCCATCGGCCTTTACAATGCCGCCGCGTCCAACGGTGACATGTACGGTCGTGTTGGCAATACGCTGACCTATACTCAAGGCAGTGTGGACGGCACGGTCAGCGATCTGACGATCAATTTGACCGTCAGCGAAGACGATGGTTCGCCAAGCAACAACTTGGTCGAGGGCCCTGAGGACTACACGCTGACATTGACCGCAGCCGCGATGCCGAGCACCACCGGTGCAACGGTTGTCGTGGGAGCGACCAACACCGTTACGACGACGATCAGCGATAATGATGTCGCGACATGGTCGCTGGTGGATGACAATTCTGTCGCGGGTCAAGTCAACGAGGGTGCCAATGCGACCTACGACTTGATTTTGGATGGTGAATTGCAGGCGGGCGAAGTGGCGGTCGTCCACCTTGACGTCACTTTCCCGAACGGAGCACTAAGCAATGACGCTGCCGAGGCGGCTGACTTTGACACGGCGTTGCTAACCGATGTTTTAAATTCGATCACAACGACCGCGGCAGGGTCGGGGACGTACACCGCGGCCTTGAGTGGCTCTACGGTGGTGATCACGTACACGCATGGTGGTTCCGCTGGGCCCGTCGACAAGTTGTTGTTAAGCGTCAACACCAGCGACGACAACATTGCATTGAATAATCTGGTCGAAGGTCCCGAAGACTTCACGCTGACGATCAGCGACTATGTTGGGCCGAGCACATCCGGTGCGGTGGATTCCGTCAGCCCGACGGAAGCCACTCTGACGACAACCATCGTGGACTTGGACACGGCAACGTTCACGTTGACTCAGCCGGCCGCTCAAGGCACCGCTGGTGTGGACGAAGGCGTCGATGCCAGCTACACGTTGACTCTGGATGGAAACTTGCAAGGCGGCGAGACGGCTTCGGTTGAGATCGATATCACGCTCAGTGGTGCCAACCCGGCCGAAACAGCGGACTTCACCGAGGCTTTCCTGCAAGACGTGGATGACGCGATTGCGTTGTACAACGGTCCGAGCGGCAGTTATGCCCGCGTTGGCAACGTGTTGACGTACACAAAGGGTGCTAGCGACGGCACGGTCGCCGATTTGACGATTTTGTTGCCAACCGTCGACGACGCGATTGTCGAAGGGCCCGAGACCTACTCGGTGGCAATCTCCAACGTGACGACGCCAAGCAGCACTGGTGCGACGATTGCATTGGGAGCCGATACAACCGCCACCACAATGATCAATGACAACGACACGGCGACCTTCCTGGTTGACAATGTCACCGTCAACGAAGCGGACGGCACGATGACTTTCACCGTGACGCTCAGCAACGCGATTGATATTGATGTCGATGTCAATGTCTCGTTCGCCGATGTTTCGGCGACTTCACCAGCCGATTACGACGGGGCGACGCAAACGCTGACGTTCTTGGCCAACGACGCGACGGCCAGTAATTTGACGCAAACGGTCACCGTTAGCGTCGTTGACGACGCGGTTGTCGAACCGAACGAAACTTTCACGGTTTCGTTGGCTGTGACCACCGCGATCGGTAGCCGTTCGGTCGACACGACCGACACCGGCACCGGAACGATTGTCAACGATGATGCCGAATTGTCGATTGCGGACGCTGGATCGCTGGACGAATTGAACGACACGCAAACGCAGACGTTCAACTTTGTCGTCACCCGAAGTGGTGACACCAGCAGCACCGCCAGTGCGGCTTACACCGTCAGCGGTGCGGACGTCGATGGACTTGACTTTGTCGGTGGCTCACTACCGAGTGGTACGGTCAATTTCCTAGCAGGAGAATCGACGGCGACGATCACCGTTTCGGTCGAAGGCGATAACGCCGTCGAAATGGACGAAGACTTCACGGTGACCTTGTCGGGTGCCTCGACGGGCACTCCAGGAGGCTCCATCACAATCACCGACGCTGAAGGGGATGCAACGATTGTCAATGATGACATTGACCTGAGCGTCGCGCCAGCGGCGGATGATTACGAAACCAACGACACGCAAACCCAAACGTTTGACTTCGTGGTGACTCGCTACGGTGACAAGACGGGTACCACCACGGCGACGTACAACGTCGTTGGCACAGGAACCAACCCAGCCGACGCGGCGGACTTCGGCGGCACGTTCCCAACGGGAACGGTCACGTTCAATCCGACCGAAACCACCGCAACGATCTCGATTACGTTTGCCGGTGACAACAATGTCGAATTGGACGAGAACTTCACGGTCAACTTGACCAGTCCTGCGGATGATCAAGCCAACCACATTGTCGAGTTCCGCCCTGATCCTTTGGCGACAGCTTCGCCAGTTGGCAGCGTTTCAGCGACGATCCTGAACGACGACATCGACTTGGAATTGATGGCTTCGCCGGAGACACCGCAGACCGAAGGCGATGCACCAGCGACGACCAGTTACACGTTCGAGGTGACTCGCGATGGCTTCATTGATGGATCGACTGAGGACACGACGGTCAACTGGGCGGTTACCGGTATCGGTGCAACACCTGCCGATGCAGCTGACTTTGTCCAGACAGGCACTGGCTCACCGGTCTTCCCAAGTGGAACCGTCACCTTTGGCCCCAACGACACGACGATGACCATCACCGTCGAAGTGAAGGGTGATTCGGTGGCCGAAGCTGACGAAGACTTCCGCATCACGCTGAGCGGTCAAGACAATGCTGACATCACGACGGTCGGTGGCACGTTGGAGCTGGTCAATGCCACCGAAGACGCTGTCATTTTGAACGACGATGTCGTCAACTTCTTGGTCACTGATGTGACCGTCAATGAAGGCGATCCGGCGGTTCCACCACCAACGGTGGCGACGTTTGAGGTAACGCTGGACAAGGCGGCTGACAAGATTGTTGAGGTCGTCGTCTCGACCGCTGACGGAACGGCAATCGCTGGTTCGGACTACACCGGCAAGACCGAAACACTGACGTTCTTGCCTGGTGAAACAAGTAAGGACTTCGAGGTTGACATCACTCGTGATCTCGATGTCGAACTAGACGAAACGTTCTTCGTCAATCTAACGGACGCCTCCTACGATGGAGTGGTTGGTGCACCGCAGGTGAACTTGACAACGCCAGACTCGGATCCTCAAGGCATCGGCACAATCAACAACGATGATGCGTTGATTGAATTCGATCAACCGGGCATCACGATCGGTTCGCTCAGCAACGAAGATGGAACCACCGGCAGCGGGCCTGTCCTGATCGTGACCGGTGACATCACGGGAACGTCGGTCGCTTCGCGAACGGTGACCTTCAGTATCACGGGTGGAACGGCCACTTTAGGAACCGACTACAACTTCACGGGTAGCATCGTGATTCCGGAAGGTGATTACAGCAGTAGCAACGGTGAATTCGACCTGACGCTCTACGACATGAATGGCGATCTGGCCGCGACCAGCGGTCTGCCTCCAGTCCTGGAAATCCTCAACGACAACATTTTGGAAGGACCTGAAACACTCAATATCGGTGGTCTCGGCTTAGGAACGACATTCCAAGGTGGCGACGTCAACCAGAACAGCTTCAATCAGTTCAACGCGGCGCACACGATTGCGGATGACGAAAGTGCCGTGATTCAAATTGTTGATACCACCGTTCTGGAGAGTGCAGCTCCCGGCACCGAAAACGTACCGGTCACACTAACGATCAACGGAACGGGCTCCGGCCCTGTCATGATCGCCCCCGGCGTGATGATCATTGCTGCCGTTGACGACAAGGGCGATGGCACCGCAACCAGCGGTGACGATTACGACACCTTCGTGGCTCAGAATGTCGTGTTTACCGCGGCAGACAGTCCACTTACAACCAACGTCGTCACCAAAAATGTGACGTTGAATACCAAAGCGGACACGATCGTCGAAGCCGATGAAACGGTGAACTTAGAGATCCTTCCGACCGGAATCACGACGATTCCTGGATCTCTGAATGTGACAGCCGCCGGTGGTACTGTGACGATCGAAGATGACGACACAGCGACTGTCTCGATCGTAGCGACGACCGATGCAGTTGAGCCAGGCACCAATGGGGTATTCACCGTTTCGCTGACGAATCCATCGAGTACCGACACGGTGATCAGCTACACGGTGACGGGTGATGCCAACACGGGCACGATCGGGAACACCGATTACACGCCTTTGAGCGGCACGGTGACGATTTCGGCTGGTGACACCACCGCGACGATCGACGTGGCTGTTCTGGATGACATGATTCTGGAAGACAATGAGACGGTAACGGTGACGTTGGACGCGATCACTGCTGGTGACACCGACATTTCGGTTGGTGCTGCCAACAGCGACACTGTGACGATTAGCGATGACGACACTGCTGAGGTGACAATCGCTGCCACGACGGCATCGGCGTCTGAGCCGAGCACTGACGGACAGTTTACGGTTGCGTTGAGCAAGGCTTCTGACACCGACACGGTGATCAGCTACACGGTGACGGGCGATGCCAACACGGGCACGATCGGGAACAACGATTACACGCCTTTGAGCGGCACGGTGACGATTTTGGCTGGTGACACCACCGCGACGATCGACGTGGCTGTTCTGGATGACATGATTCTGGAAGACAATGAGACGGTAACGGTGACGTTGGACGCGATCACTGCTGGTGACACCGACATTTCGGTTGGTGCTGCCAACAGCGACACTGTGACGATTAGCGATGACGACACTGCTGAGGTGACAATCGCTGCCACGACGGCATCGGCGTCTGAGCCGAGCACTGACGGACAGTTTACGGTTGCGTTGAGCAAGGCTTCTGACACCGACACGGTGATCAGCTACACGGTGACGGGCGATGCCAACACGGGCACGATCGGGAACAACGATTACACGCCTTTGAGCGGCACGGTGACGATTTTGGCTGGTGACACCACCGCGACGATCGACGTTGAGGTACTCGATGACAGCGTCGTTGAGGGCAGCGAGAGCGTCATCGTGACGTTGGACGCGATCACTGCTGGTGACGCCGACATTTCGGTTGGTGCTGCCAACAGCGACACTGTGACGATTAGCGATGACGACACTGCTGAGGTGACAATCGCTGCCACGACGGCATCGGCGTCTGAGCCGAGCACTGACGGACAGTTTACGGTTGCGTTGAGCAAGGCTTCTGACACCGACACGGTGATCAGCTACACGGTGACGGGCGATGCCAACACGGGCACGATCGGGAACAACGATTACACGCCTTTGAGCGGCACGGTGACGATTTTGGCTGGTGACACCACCGCGACGATCGACGTTGAGGTACTCGATGACAGCGTCGTTGAGGGCAGCGAGAGCGTCATCGTGACGTTGGACGCGATCACTGCTGGTGACGCCGACATTTCGGTTGGTGCTGCCAACAGCGACACGGTGACGATCAGCGATGATGACATGGCGACGATCTCGATTGCCAAGAATCAAGATGGTGCCGAGGGAGGAGACGACGGTATCTTTGATATCACGCTTTCGAATCCGGCGTCCACACCGACGACGATCAATATCACCTTGCCTTCTGGATTCCCAGCGATTGTCGCTCAAGAAGGTGCGGGACTCGATTACACACGTGCTGCCGTTGTGATTCCAGCTGGGGCAACGACCGGTCAGTTGGTTATCGATATCAACGACGACAACATCGTCGAGAACAGCGAGTTCGTGAACGCAATCGTGACAGGTAGCAGCAACCCGTTGATCACGCCGCATCCGATTAATAATTCGGCATCGTTGACGATCGCGGATAACGATGAAGCGGTGGTTGTGATCGTGCCAATTCAGGATGGAAACGAAACCGGTCCTCAGCCAGGTCTGTTCGAAATCCAGCTTGTTGACGCAACTGATCGCGTCACACCGGTCGTCGCATCCACCGACGTGTTGATCAACTTCAACATCGCCGGCACGGCGACCGAAGGTGGTATCAATGCGGACTTCCCTGCGATTAGTAACAACGAAACGATTACTGCGGGCAATTCGTCTCAGGGAATCACGCTGTCGACGATCGATGATACGCTCGTCGAAGGCACCGAAACGGTGGATATCAACTTGACGTCGCTGGGGGCCGGTACTGATCCACAGATCACCATCGCGGCAGCCGATGCGACGCTTCCAGACGATGCGGCGACGATCGATATCCTGGACAACGATGGCGGGGCGGTCATCAGTTTTGCGACACCGACTGTCACCGTTGATGAATCAGCCGGGACAGCAACGGTGACGCTGCAAATCAGTGCACCCGTGGCAGGGCCATTCAGCGTGGCCTATACCTTGGCCGATGGGACGGCAAACTTGGGCAGTGATTACACCAATGTGGGTGTATCCGGAGTCGCGACGTTCACGGGCGGATCGGCTTCCGAAACGGTCGATATCGTGATTCCGATCACGGATGACATGGCTTTAGAAGCCAGCGAAACATTCACGCTGACACTGGGTGCGATCACCGGTGCACCGGCCACGGTCACCGCTGCCGCCACACCGGCCACCGTGACAATCACTGACAACGACTCGCCTGCAACAGTTTCGGTCACCGATGTGACGTACAACGAGGCTGACGCAACGAAGACTGTTTCGGTCACGGTGGATAAAGCCGTGCAAGGTGGGTTCACAGTGGCCTATGACGCCAGCACCGGAACCGCCACGGCGGGAACCGACTACACCGCGGTTAGCGGCACATTGGACTTTGATGGGACCGCTGGTCAAACACTGACCTTTATTGTTCCTGTCAGCAACGACACCGATGTGGAAGGTGATGAAACAATCAACGTCACGTTGGGGGCCATCACCGGAACAACTCTGGCGGCCAACATCAACACGGTTGATGGTGTCGTGACCATCGCCAATGACGACATCGATTTGGACCTGACCCCGACGACGATCAGTCAAGCAGAGGGTGATTCCGGACCGACGACCTATACCTACACCGTGACTCGAACTGGGCTTGATACGGGAACATCGACAGCAGATTGGGCTGTCACGTTCACGGGCAGTGATCCAGCGGATGCAGCGGACATCAGCAGCCCGCTTACTGGAAGCGTTACTTTTGCACCCGGTGTGAACACTGCGACAATTGATGTCGATGTGGTCGGTGATCTCGACGTCGAGGGTGACGATGAATTCACCGTCACTCTCAGCAACCCTCTGGATACCGATCCGAACACGGATTCGATTGAGATCGTCAACGGCGTTGGTGTCGGAACGATCGTCAATGATGACGGAGCGACTGTCTCGGTTGCTGACGTCAGTGTCGACGAAGGCGGTGTTGCCACGGTCACTTTGAGTTTGGATCAAGCAGTCGCTGGCGGTTTGACCGTCAACTACTCCACCGCAGGTGGTACAGCGACCATCGTCGATGATTTCGCTGACGCTTCCGGATCTGTGACGTTCACTGGCACGGCTGGCGAGACCCAAACGTTCACGATTGTTACGGTGGCGGATTCGGATGTCGAAGGCGACGAGACAGTTCTTGTCACGCTTGACAGCGTGACTGGGACTCTTGCTGGTGATGTGACGCTGGGTGCACCGGCGACGGTCACGATTACGGACAATGACATCGACTTGACGTTGGGGGCTGCAACTCCATCTAGCCAAGACGAAGGTGACACAGGGACAAAGACGTACACGTTCACGGTCACACGAACGGGGCTTCTGACGGCACAAACCAATGTCGATTACGAAGTTGCCGGATTTGGTTCATCACCGGCCAATGCCGACGACTTTGGCGGCAGTTTCCCGATGGGAACGTTGAACTTTGGCACTGGGGTTAGTTCGCTTGACATCACAATCAACGTCTCGGGTGACAGCACCGTTGAGCCGAACGAAGACTTCGTCGTCACGCTTTCGAACGCCCAGCACATGGCGGCTCCTAGCACCACGGCGGCTGATTCGATCGACTTGATTGATAATGGTCAAACGGCCACAATCGTCAACGATGACACGACGAGCTTGACTGTCAGTGATCCAGTCATTCGCGAAACTTCTTCCGGCACCACAGTTGCTGAAGTGGTGGTGACCTTGGTTAATGATGTTCAGGGAGCCTTCACCGTGGACTACGCAACGGTTGATGGCACTGCTGTCGACGCCAGCGACTATGTTGCCGATTCCGGGACTCTGAACTTCGCTGGTACGGCGGGCGAAACCAAGACGATCTCGATCACCGTCAACGGTGATAGCGAAGTCGAAATGGACGAAGCGTTCAAGGTAGTCCTCAGTAACTTGAATGCTGCCGGTCTGGGAGTGATTACTACGACGCCGAGCTTTGATTTCTCAATTGTTGGTGACACGTTCACGGACACGGCGACCACACCGCCGGCTTCCGGCAACTTGCAGGTTCCGTTTGTCACCGGAGACGCCACGTTGTTGACCCTGGAAATGCTCGGGTCTGGGGGGACTCCAACGGGTACTCCGACCTTTAGCGAACCTGGATTGTTGATGGGGCAACACGCTGGCGGATTGTTTAGCCAAGGCTTTGACGCCATGGGCATCGACGAAGGCGTTGTTCTTTCGAGTGGCAGTGCCGACGCAGCGGTTGGCCCCAACACGGCAGGCGATAACTCTTCGGTCAACATTCCTGCCAACACTGAATTGGAATTCGAGATCGACTGGGGTGGGGGCGACCTAAACCTTGATTTTGTTTTTGCGACTGAAGAACAAACCGGTGCATCGCAAGAAGCTGACTTGTTCCAGATCTTCATCGATGGCGTCAAGAAGTACGAATTGTCTGCGTTGGACGCCAGCCTTTCTAATTCCACTGCAACTGGAAGCAGTCTGATGGAGTTTGATCGCTTCACCGATGTTTTGACTTTCAGCGAACCAAGTCTATCGGCAGCGACCCACCAAATTCGATTGGTGATCGTTCCTGGTGGATCTGGGGCGACTCTTGACAAAGACGATTCCGCCGTCTTCTTGCGAGCCGGCAGCCTAGGATTGCCTACTGCCTCACCAACGGCGGCACCGTTTGTAGTCACCAACACTTCCACCGGCGGCGTCGACATCACCGGCGTCTTCTTGGATCTGACCGGTGCCGGGTACGAATTTGATACCGATGGCTCGACAGGCGGAACGATCAGCTTACCGTTCTCTGCTTTGAGCGGCAGCGATGCGATCACCGGATTGACCGCCCCGACGTTGGCCGACAGCGACACTTCATTGACGCTCTCGTTCACTGACTTCGACAGCGGCGAAGTGTTCAGCTTCCAGGTCGATGTGGATGCCATTGGCGTGGATGGCGTGGTTTCGGCCAGCGATCTTATTGGTGCCACGTTGCTTGTCACGTTCAGCGATAGCTCGAACAGCGGCCCAATCTCGATTGTGGCTGGACCGGGACCGAATTCGGCGGTCGCTAGTTACACTGGCACACCGACTACGGGCGTGTCGCCAATCGATATCAGTGACGAAGGCAACGTCACGATCGAGAACGATGACATCGATTTGGAGTTGTTGGCGACAACCACACCTTCGCTCAATGAAGGTGACGTGGCCGGTGACGACACGACCTACACCTTCGAGGTCACTCGTGATGGCTTCATCACCGGTTCAGGCGAAGACACAACGGTTGAGTGGGCGATCGATTTCGGTGCTTCCGATGCGGACGCTTCCGACTTTGAAACCCCAACCTCCGGAACTTTGACCTTTGGTCCGACCGAAACCAGCAAGCTCATCACAATCAAGCTGGCGGAAGACACCACGGTTGAGTCTGATGAAGACTTCGTTGTCACGTTGACCAATCCAGCCAATGCGGACACTGATTCACCGCAAGATGGGTCGATTGATTTGGTCAACGATGTCGCATCGGCGACCATCGCCAATGACGACCAAGTTGCGATCGTCATCGACGATGTGACCGCAACTGAAGAAGCCGGCACGATGACATTCACGGTATCCTTGGACGAAGCCGTGGATGGCGACGTGGTTGTGGATCTTGCCACCGCCGATGGAACCACCATCGAAGCGATCACCGGTGCGGTTGGTGACAACGATTTCGACTTGTCCACAACGCAGGTGACCTTGAATGCTGGCAACAGCTACTCCGCATTGGTCACGGTGACCCTCAATGATGACTCGGTCGTGGAAGGTAACGAGACCTTCACCTTGGGTGTTAGTGGGATTACGGCAACGATCGTCGACACAAGCGACATCGACAGCTCCGACACCGGGTTGGGAACGATCACCAACACGGATACTTCGGAATTGTCTGTCAGTGCGAGCTTGCCCAACGCTGCGGAACCTGGCACGGACGGTGAGTTTACATTCTCATTGACGAATCCATCGTCAACCGACACCACGTTCACCTACAACATCAGCGGAACGGCGACTGCGGGTTCGGATTACGGTTCGCTCACCGGAACGGCAACGATCCCGGCTGGCGACCTGTTCGTCGAAGTGACCGTGGATGTCTTCGATGACAACATCATCGAACCCGATGAAACCGTGATCGTTGATCTCGATACGATCACGGTGGGTGCAATCGGCTTCATCGGCATCGATCCGGATGCTGCTGACCAGACGGCGACCGTGAACATTGATAGCGAAGACTTCGGTTACATCGTGGTTCGTCAATCGGACGTGACCGATGGATCCGAGAGCGGGCCAGTTGCAGGTGAGTTCGTCATCTCACTGAATTCGATGCCCGACGGTACCGGGGTGGACTTGACCAGCACTGAAGCGATAACGGTTCAGATTCAAAGCAGTGGCACCGCGACGGCGACGACAGACTTCACGTCGATTGCCGGAACGGCCACCATTGCGATTGGATCATCATCAACCGCGGTTTCGGTCAATGTCCTTGACGATGCTTTGGCGGAGGGAACGGAAACGGTCACGCTGACTGCGACCGCTCTTGTGATCACATCACCCGACTTCACATTGGGAACAGCGGATGCAGCGACCGTCAGTATCTTCGATAACGACAACGCTCCCGTCGCGACCGACGACACCTTGAGCATCGCCGAGAACAGTCCCAATACGACCAGTGTTGGATTCGTATCGGCGACCGACGCTGACTTGCCAGCCGACACGCTGACCTACGCGGTCACGGGCGGCACCGGCAGCACGGCATTTGCGGTCGACCCAGCCACCGGCGAAATCACAGTTGCCGACAGTGCTCAGCTCGATTTCGAAGGCCCGGTCAACCCATTCACTCTCGATGTGGAAGTGACCGACAGTGCTGGGAACTCTGATGCGGCGACTGTCACAATCAACCTGACGGATGAGCCTGATACGGCATCTGGGCCTCGAATCGCGAAAGTGATCGTAAATTCTACAGGTTGGACGGATATTGTCCGCGACGTGATTGATGGAGGCTACGACGGTGTCGCAATTGATACCAATGCTCCTGGCTACGTGATGCCAACGGGACCGGCGACTGGGACTATGCCAGGACAGACCACGACTTTGCCATGGACGACGCTGGACGAAGTTAAAGTTGTGTTCGACCAAAATGTGACTGGCATCGATGTATCAGACTTCAGTTTCTCGCTGGCTAGCTCTGAATACCTGATGGCAAATGGTGATGGATCATCGCCGATCCTTCCATCGATCAATAGCGTGTCTTATGACGCGAGTACATTTACAGCAACTTTGTCGTTGACCGGATTCTTTGAAGCTAACGCATTCGATTTAATCGTTAGTTCGTCCGGTGTTCAGGATGTGGCCGGCGGAAACGACTTGGATGGTGAGTGGGTCAACGAATCGGGAGCGATGGCCTCAGGTGATGGTGTTGCGGGGGGGGACTTCGAATTCCGTATCTTGACGCTTCCCGGCGACTTCGATGGTGCTGTGTTGGCCCAGGGACAGGTCACAGTTGCTCCGAGCGACTTCGCTGGAGCGGGAGCCCTCCAAAACAGTAACGAGTTAGCTTTTGAATTCATGGGAAGTGTGTTCGTGACTGCAAATTATGATCCGAGAGCTGACCTAGACGGTGACGGTATTATTGGACCAGCGGATACTGGCGTTATCAGAAACGAGCAGAATGCGATCTTGTTCCCGTTTGTTGCCCCATCGGCTATGTCGATTCAGGAAAGCTCGGCTGATGAAAACGATGAGTTGCAAGCGAAATCTAATGTGTTCGCTATAGAAGAAAAGTTCGTAGATAGCCAACTAAAAGAAGAATCTGTCATCGATGATGACTTAATCGATGCTTCCGAGGAGATTGCAGTTGAGGAAGAGACGGGTTTCGAATCCTATGTGGATGCGGTCGATGAAATCTTCGGGCTTTTGAAATGAATAGGGTTGATTCCCCCTGCAGGGGTATTAAATTGGGCGTGTTTTGTGCTTTGCGGATGCCTTCAGACTTACTTTACTTGATCGTTCTTGAGACAGTTTTTATGAAAAACAAAATGAAAATGATGCTGCCTGCTTTAGCAATACTGGTTTTGTCGGCAGGTGCCGCAGATGCTGCGATTACAATAAATATCGAAAGTGATCCGACTGTTTACACTGTCGGCGACTCTGTAACACTTCGGTTCAGTGCGGTTTCTGATAACTTAGTCAGTCCAGATGAGCTTGCTGGGTTTACATTGCCCATTGACGTTTCGCAAGCTTTTCCTCCAAGCGGCGGTGGAACCGGGCTGCCTACCGGAATTTCTATTTCGCCGGTAGCCGGTGATGCTGGTGATGGATTCGGAACTCCTGCCTTGAACTTTGCAGCTGTGCAAAATGGCATCAACGCATCAGATACGATTGCAAATTTCCTCACGTTATCTCCGATACCGTTGTCAACGGACGTTTTGAACCCTACCAATTTGTTTGATGTGACCTTTGGTATTGGGGCGGGTGCTGTGGAAGGTATCTATCAAGTCGATATTAATACCGCAGGTGCGCAGTTCGCGGTTAATCCGTCTACTGCAGTGACTGTTAATCCAGGTGTCTTCTTGGTTGGTCCTACAGCAGTCCCAGAGCCAAGTTCGCTACTGGCTCTTGGTGCAATCGGTGCTGGCGTTGCTTGGCGTCGTCGACGTTGTGCAGGGAAGGCCGTGGCGACTGCCTAGGTTCGGCAACGTCCGATCAATCCAGCTACAATGCCCGAGGGGATTTTCTCCTCGGGTTTTTTTGTGCGCGGGGGGACGACCGACAATGCCTGGTTGGAATGCAATGAATCGAAATCGACGGTTGTTCTCGGTGGTGATCGCAGCTTGCTTCTGGTTGGTTTCCAGCAGCGGCCACGCCGCGTTGACGTTGCACATCAACTACTCTGGCGACGCTCAATTGGAATCGGCTTTTCAGACCGCAGCAACGACCTGGGAAGGGTGGTTGACTGGTTATCAAGATGGGCTGATCAGCGTTGCCAGCCCCGACAGTTCGGCGATGGCCGGGGCCGTGCTGTCCGATGTTTACGTCAACGCGGTAACGGCACCCAACGATGGGCTGGGGGGAATCCTGGGCAGTGCCGGCCCGACGCAAGTTGCCCGAGATACGTCGAATTTTTGGTTGGCGACGGACGGGCAGATGACGTTCGATGAGGACGATTTGCTGGTTTTGTCTAGCTCGGAATTGGATTCATTGATCTTGCACGAGATGGCACACGCACTCGGGTTCGGGACGTTGTGGGGCCTGAACAATGTGGTCTCTGGATCGGAATTGACGGGCTTGGAGGCAACCGCTGCGTGGCAGTCCGAGTTCGGACAGACTGGTACGCCTGATATTGAGATGGACGGTGGTCCCGGAACCGCAGGCGGACATTGGAATGAGAATCTCGATGGATCAGGCCTGACCGGGATCACGGATTCATTGGGGCGCGACATGCGGGACGAGCTGATGACGGGTTGGCTGAACCCGAACTCGTTCATCAGTGAATTGACCTTGGCCTCCTTCCGAGACATCGGGTTCACGACAGCGAACGCTACCGCGGTGCCCGAGCCGGGAACCGGTGGAGTGCTGTCCGCAGGGCTGGTTGCGGCAATGGGATGGCGGCGACGTCGATCTCAAGCGATGAAGTGATTGAACGTGGTCTTGCTAACGCGGCGGGTTGTGACGGGACGACTCGCTTCTTGCGAAGCATCGGTTGGGTGCCACGTGGGACGTGGCCTACGGGGCGTGCTGGCACTTCGGGGGTGACGGAAAGCTTGTAGCTGGATTCGCCAAGAATTCGGTTCAGTCTGGAATCGAGCTGCCGAGAGCACGGAGGTGTTCTTGGTTGATGGTGAATTTCTGATTGAGTTCGGTTGGTTCTTTGTGAACTCGGTGCTCTCTGTGGCAAGAAGTGATTGGGAACGGCCTTGCTGACGCGGCGGGTTATGACGCTCGCTTGCTGCGCAAGCTTGGGGCGTCACCTGTCACAACCCGATACGTGAGTGAGGCTGCGTGTGGAGTGGCCTTGCTGACGCGGCGGGGTGTGATGGGATGGCTCGCTTCTTGCGAAGCATCGGTTGGGTGCCACGTGGGACGTGGCCTACGCGCGGAGCTGACGCGGCGGGTGATGACTCTCGCTTGCTGGGCAAGCAGCGTTTGGGCGTGTGCAAGTCACCTGTCATAACCCGAAACGTCAGTGAGGCTACGCGCGGAGTGCTCCTTGTTGATTCGGCAAATTGGGGGTGAATAGGGCTGGAGTCTGAATTCAGATGAGTCCGGCTGCGTCGCGAGTTGGAGTGGCCTTGCTGACGCGGCGGGTTATGACACTTGCTTGCTGCGCAAGCGGAGGTCGGGAGTGGGTGAACGCAGCTGTCATCACCCGAGACGTGAGTGAGGCGATCGGAGTTGATTCCGATGACGGTGGATGGAGTGAGTGACGGCCTGGTAGGATCGTTGCTTGGTTCGATCTTGTTTAGGGGGTTTTACAGGGATGGTGGAATGAATCGTTGGTCAATGCCGTTGATTGGTTGGTTGGCGGTTTGTTTCGGCGCGAGCCAGATTTTCTGGAACGCGACGGAAGCATCCGCTGCGGTGGTGACGACTCAGGAGACTGGGGTGGATTTGATCTTCCGCCAAGATTCTTTTGGGAGCAGCCCGATCGATATTCGGTTTGGCGAGGTCGTGACGATCGCCGATTCTGGATTGCTGAACTTTGATTCGGAAGCGGACTACTTTTCACTGTTCGATTACGCTCGCGATACTGTGGGCGATCTCAATTCTCAGTTGAATGTCTTCTACACCGACCAGATCACTTGGTGTGGCGGTGACATCCCAGCGGCGGTGGGTTGTGGGGCGGTCAATGGTTCGGTCTTGATTGTCGAATCGGACTTTGCCGCGGGAGCGTTCGGAGCTGAGTTGATTGCACATGAGATCGGCCACAACCTCAATCTGGGGCATACGAGTGGCGAGGGTTTAATGGGACCGCGGCTGAACAACGACACTACTTTGACGGCGGGCGAAGTGGCAACAATTTTCGAAAGCCGGTTTGTCCAGGCGGAACTCAGTGGTGCAAGGTTCATTCAGGTGACGCCGTATCTGATTCAGGCGTCCGCGGTTCCCGAGCCCGGAGCGGCTGGAATGCTGGTGGCAGGGCTGGCCGCTGGTATGGCGTGGCGGCGACGTTAGCCGTACGCGGTGAATTGATTGGGAGCGGCCTTGCTGACGCGGCGGGTTGGGACCCTTGCTTGCGATGGCTGCAGAGATCGGGCGTGGTGAAGCGACCAGTCATAACCCGATACGTGAGTGAGGCTGTGAAGTTCGTAGCCGGATTCACTTCAGTCTGGAATCGAGCTGCCGAGAGCACGGAGATGTTCTTGGTTGATGGTGAATTTCTGATTGAGTTCGGTTGGTTCTCTGTGAACTCGGTGCTCTCTGTGGCTAAAACGGATGCGGGGTGGCCTTGCTTACGCGGCGGGTTGTGACACTTGCTTGCGATGCAAGCAGAGATCGGGCGTGGAGATGCAACCTGTCACAACCCGAAACGTGAGTGAGGCTGCGTGTGGAGTGGCCTTGCTTACGCGGCGGGTTGTGATGGGGACGGCTCGCTTCTTGCGAAGCATCGGTTGGGTGCCACGTGGGACGTGGCCTACGGGTCTTGCTGGCACTTCGGGGTGTCATGGAAAGCTTGTAGCTGGATTCGCTCGAATTCCGATGCGCAAGTTGGTGGGATCCGAATTCTTGGCGAATCCGGCTACGGTGCGAGGGACCTTGCTGACGCGGCGGGTTATGACGCTCGCTTGCTGCGCGAGCTTCGGGGCGTGGCTAACGGGTAACAGCAAGCCGCGTTCGCGGCTTGGTTGAGCTAGAATGCGGGGGCTTCTTGCCTCTTGATGGGAT
Organism: Rhodopirellula bahusiensis; assembly: GCF_002727185.1. Taxonomy (NCBI): domain Bacteria; kingdom Pseudomonadati; phylum Planctomycetota; class Planctomycetia; order Pirellulales; family Pirellulaceae; genus Rhodopirellula; species Rhodopirellula bahusiensis. Next base: position 169,966 of record NZ_NIZW01000016.1, on the reverse strand, counting down.
TGTCTTGCGATGCGTTTTGGCGGTTGGGTTCGGTTTGGCTTGGTGGGTTTGTTGTGCGTGATAGGTGCTGGAAATGCATGGGAAGCTTCTGCGCAAGATGCAGCTGTGGCGGTGAAGGTGACTCCGGAGGTTTCGCTGGATGATGCGGCTTTGCTGACGCGGGTTCGGGACGGGATCATTGCCAAGGCGGCTTCGGCGGAAGCCGGTTCCAAGGAGAACAGTCTGGGGGATGACGGGATCATTGCCGGGAAGATGCAGGACTATCGGGAGACGATTCCGAAGTCGGGGGTGGAGTTTGAGTTGGTCGCGATACCGGGTGGTGAGTTCTTGATGGGCAGCCCGGAAGATGAGGCCGATCGACTGGAGGATGAAGGGCCGCGGAGGAAGGTGAAGGTCTCGTCGTTTTGGATGGGCAAACACGAGGTGACTTGGGATGAGTACGAGCCGTTCATGATGACGGAGGTCCGCCGCGAAAAGCATGGTGGATGGACGGATTTTGACCCGGCAACCCACGATGCGGTCGATGGGGTCAGTCAGCCGACGCCGCCCTACACCGAGATGAGCTTTGGGATGGGGCAATCGGGCTACCCCGCCGTCTGCATGACGCAGCACTCAGCGAACAAATTCTGCCAGTGGCTGAGTGCTCAGACCGGTCACTTCTATCGACTGCCGACGGAAGCCGAATGGGAGTATGCCTGTCGGGCTGGTACGACGTCCGCGTACTCTTTCGGCGATGGCGATTTGGATGAGTACGGTTGGTACTACGACAACAGCAACGACAAGTACCAGAAGGTCGGCACGAAGAAGCCGAACCCGTGGGGGCTGCATGACATGCACGGCAATGTATCGGAGTGGACCGCAGACGCTTACGGGGAGTCTTATCCGGTGCCGGAAGATGGCGGTGTGTTGATCAACCCCTGGACGGTGCCGGAGCGGTTGTATCCGCGAGTGGTTCGTGGTGGCAGTTGGTTCGATGATCCGGATCGGCTGCGGTCAGCGGCGCGGCTTGGTAGCTCAGAAGATTGGAAGCAACAGGATCCGCAGTTGCCGAAGAGCTTGTGGTATCACACCGATGCGTCGTGGGTTGGGTTCCGTGTGGTGCGGCCGGCGGAGATTCCGACGCTGGCGGAGATGGATGCGTATTGGAACAGTGCGAGGGGGAAGCGGTAACATCGCGATGAAGTAGCCGGATTCGCCAAGAATTCGGAGGGACGAGTTGAGTGTTGGGTCCGGTTGGTTGATTGGAAAAGTGAAATTGTAAATTGACAATTTTAAAATGCGGATGAGCGTGGGGAGACGTTGGTTGATTGGCGTTGCCAATCGTTCCAAGTCGGTCGGCGGATTCCGGGTGGTCCTTTGCTGACGCGGCGGGTTGTGTAGGCCAGGTTGGACCTGGCGGGGTGATTGGATGGAGCGCGTTGAAACTTGCGGTGGTGTTTGGACGCCTCGCTTCTGCGAAGCATCGGTTGGGATGCCATGTGGAACATGGCCTACGGGCTACCGGAGTGGCCTTGCTTACGCGGCGGGTTGTGACTTTGCAATTGGTCCGAATTCTTGGCGAATCCGGCTACGGGAGGAGGGATGGTGAGAGAGACGTGTGTCAGACGTCTTCGTAGTCGTCGTCCTCGTATTCTTCTTCGTCGTATTCTTCTTCGTCGTAGACCTCTTCTTCCTCTTCCTCGTCTTCGTACTCCTCTTCGGCTTCGGTTTGCGAGGAGGCTTTGGGGGCAGCGGTGGCGGTGGTTCCGCCGGAGTCGTCGGTGATGCCCTGCATCGCGTTCCACTGTTCCATCGTCAGCAAGACTTCGCGTGACTTGGAACCGTTGTATTGGCCGACGATGCCGTCTTCGGCCATGTAGTCAACCAACCGCGCGGCGCGCCCATAGCCAATCCCGAGGCAACGTTGGATCAGCGACAACGATCCGCGGCCTTCGCGAATCACGACTTCGATTGCGGACTCGTACAACTCGTCTCGCTTGCGAAGTTTGTCGACGTCCATCTCCGATGCGTCGCCCTCTTCATCGTTGATCTTTAGGTTCATCAGCTCGCCGACGAATTGTTGTTCGCCGCCACTGCTGCAGTGGTCGCACACACGATCGATCTCAGCGTCGGACAAGTAAGTCCCCTGCCCTCGAATCAGCGTGCTGGTACCGGGCCACAGAAACAACATGTCACCGTTGCCGAGCAGTTTGTCGGCACCGTTCTCGTCGAGAACAACGCGGCTGTCCGTTTTGCTGGCGACCTGGAAACTCAGACGCGCGGGCAAGTTCGATTTGATCAGACCCGTGATGACGTCGACGGTTGGCTTTTGCGTTGCCAGGATCAAGTGGATTCCGACCGCACGACTCTTTTGAGCCAAACGGATGATGTGCGTTTCGACTTCCTTGCCGGCCGTCATCATCAAGTCAGCCATTTCGTCGGCGATGATGACGATGAAGGGAAGCTTGTCCGGCACGTCCGTGGTTTCGTCGTCCTCATCGACTTCCAAACGACGCAGGACTTCATCGCGGCCCAGGTCATTGAAGCTGTTGATGTGACGTACGCCGGCTTTGGCGAGAAGCGAGTAACGCTCTTCCATCTTTTCAACCGCCCAGCCGAGGATGGCTTCGGCCTTCTTCATGTCCGTGATGACGGGGTGCATCAAGTGAGGCAATCGGCCGTAACCTGACAACTCGACCATCTTGGGGTCGATCATCAGCATGCGGACTTCGTCAGGCCGGCAGCACATCAGGATGCTGCTGATGATCGCGTTCAAACAGACCGATTTACCGGTACCGGTTCGACCTGCGATCAACAGGTGAGGCATCTTGGCCAAGTCGACTGGCATCGGTTCGCCGGAGACATCTTTGCCCAAGAAGACTGGGATGTTCATCTTCGAAATCCGCGAATCGGATTCTTCGATCACATCCCGAAGCCGAACGACTTGTCGGATCTCGTTGGGGACTTCGATGCCGACGGTGTTCTTGCCGGGGATCGGGGCGACGACGCGAACGCTGGGGACTCGAAGTGCGATGGCGAGGTCATCGGCGAGCGCGGTGATTTTGTTCAGCCGCAGACCGCTCTCAAGTTCCAGTTCATACTGCGCGATGACCGGACCAATTTCGACGTTGGTGACGGTGACATTGAAGCCAAAGCTGCGAATGGTTTGTTGCAGCATCGCGCTCTTTTGCAGCGCCTCGGCGTGCTGTTCTTCGTAGTCAAACCCGTCGCTCCCTTCCAACAATTCCAGGCTAGGCAAATGGTACTCCGAGATGCCTTCGGGAGCACCTTCTTGGACGGAGTCATAGAGTTCTTGTTTGGCGTCTTTCTTTTTGGGCATCTTGATGGTCGGCGATGGGCTTTCGTCGTGCGCGGAATCGTTGCGCAGCGTCGTCGGTTCACCTTCGACTTCCAAGTCTCGCGTGGGAGCTTCTTCTTCCTCCTCTTCCCATTCCTCGTACTCGTATTCTTCTTCGAGTTCCTCGGGAGCTTCCTTCGACTTCTTGAGGCTGGTGCCGATTCCGGCCGCAGCAGCCAAACCGGCGGCGCCGAGCTTGGCGACTTTCGCGAGCCCGTTGGCGGGTGCGGCCTCTTCCGCGTCTTCGGTTTCGTCTTCCGCTGCCGCTTCGCGTTCTTTGGGTTTGCGCAGCTTGATCGTTGGTCCGCTCTCGGCTGGTTCCGGCGGATCGATGCGGCCACCGTTTGGATCCAGCGATGCATCGGATTCATCGCCGTCGATCAAGATGGGTCCGTCGAGGTCGCTGAATGGTTGTCGTCGGCGTCGAAGCGTGACGGGCATCGCCTTGGCTGCTTTCGCAAAACCTCGACGTGAAACTTTGGCACCACCGAACAGCACAGTTCGTCCGGCATAGACCAACATGTAGTCCGTCGTCAGCAACAGCCCGACGGACAGCACCGTCAGGGTGAGGATCCAAGAGCCGACGGGGTGAAAGTGTTGCAGCAGGAACGTCGAGGTCATCGCACCGAGGTAGCCGCCGTTTCCGACGACGGGCATGCCGTTCAGTTCGATGTCGGTCATGGCGGCGGCGGTGGTCACGGCGAGCAAGGTGATGCAGCCACCGAGCGAACGCAGGACGGGCGCATTCATGTGACCGCGAATCAACAAGGCGGTCGCGATGCCTCCGCCGGCCGAGATCACCAGGGACGATCCAATGCCAACGGCGCTGAGCAGCATTGAGGAGATCAGTGCGCCGAGCGAACCGCATGCGTTTTGGACGACGTCGTTGGCGGGGTAAACGGCCAGGTCAGGCGTGAAGAATTGGTTGAGCGGCCAGAACGGCGTGGGGACCGGATCGGCGGGGTCGTGCGTCAACACGGAAACCAGCGTCAACGCCGTCAACGCGACCAGCAGGAGTGCTGGGACATCGCGCCGAATGTCCACCGCGCGTGGCGGGGCGGATTCGTCGGCGTCAGCATTGGCTGTCGTCGTTGACATGGCGTTGGGGTGAAAAGGGCCGGAGTGTGAAATGAAGCGAGTTGTGGGGACGCGATTGGGTCTGAGGGCCTTGCTGACGCGGCGGGTTGTGATTGACTTCCGAATTCTTGGCGAATCCGGCTACGCGAGGGGGCAACTTGGGCGCATCTACCCTCTTTCATCGACAGTCTGGCAAGGTGCCCTACAACTCGACCGCGGCGAGCGTCATAATCGCTCGTTTTCCCCATCGCATCACATTTGGATGCCCACGACCTCGTGGGAACGAAAACGGCATGTTTGACGACAAAATCGGCGACCTCGGAGTGACCTTCGACGATGTCCTGTTGCAACCTCGATACAGCGAGGTCGTGCCCAGCGAGGTGGACGTCAGCAGCCAGATGACCCAGAGAATTCGGCTGCAGATCCCGCTGATTTCGTCTCCGATGGACACGGTGACCGAGTCCGAAATGGCGATCGCCCTGGCGAAAGAGGGCGGTTTGGGCATTGTGCACAAGAATCTGTCAGTTCGACGACAGACCGAAGAGGTCCTGAAGGTCAAACGCTCGGCCAACGGGATCATCGTCAACCCGGTGACCCTGAACCCCGCGCAAAAGGTCAGCGCGGCGGCGGAGTTGATGGACCGGGCAAACGTCTCCGGCATCCCGATTGTGCAGGACGATCGCACTTTGGCGGGAATTTTAACGCGGCGTGATCTGAGGTTCTTGGAAGACCCCGACATGCCCATTTCCCAGGTGATGACGCGTGAAAACTTGGTCACGGCGGTTGGGAATGTAACGCTTGCGCAAGCTGAGAAGATTTTAACGGAAAAAAGGGTCGAGAAACTTCTCCTGATTGACGAAGAAAGAAAACTGACGGGGTTAATCACGATTCGCGACATCGACATGATGAAGCGTTACCCGCGGGCCTGCAAAGATCCGCAGGGACGACTTCGGGTCGGAGCCGCGATTGGCGTGGGTGACTATGAACGAGCGGAAAGCTTGATCGGCAAAGGTGTCGACGTGCTGGTGGTCGACTCGGCTCATGGTCACAGCCGGAATGTGATTGAGACCGTTCGAGAGATTAAGAAGAACAAGTCATGGGACATTGATGTCGTAGCGGGGAACGTCGCAACGGCCGAGGGCGCAGCAGATTTGATTGCGGCCGGAGCTGACGCGGTGAAGGTTGGCATCGGTCCGGGATCGATTTGCACCACACGGGTGATCAGTGGCATTGGAGTGCCTCAGGTCACTGCGATTTTAAGTGCGGTGAAGGTCGCTCAAGAGAAGAACATTCCTGTTATCGGTGACGGAGGAATCCGTTTCAGCGGTGACATCACCAAAGCAATCGCCGCTGGGGCGAGCACCGTGATGATCGGCAGTTTGTTTGCCGGTTTAGCGGAGAGTCCTGGCAAGATGATTTTGTACCAAGGTCGTACTTTCAAGGCGTACCGTGGGATGGGATCGATGGGTGCGATGGTGAAGGGAAGCAGTGATCGGTATCGCCAAAAAGGCACCGAGGCGGGCAAGCTTGTCCCCGAAGGTGTCGAAGGACGCGTGCCGTTCAAAGGCCCGCTCAGTGATTACGCCTACCAGTTGGTCGGTGGTTTGCGTGCGGGCATGGGATATGTCGGTACACGGACGATCGAAGAACTCCGCCGGGACGCGAAATTCATTCGCGTGTCGGCCGCTACGGTGAGGGAGAACCACCCGCATGACATTGCGATCACACAAGAAGCGCCCAACTACAGTCCCGATGTTCATTCGGGCGACGCCGGTTGAGGCAAACGTTCCGACGACCATCCGCTTGAGCTCTTTGCCAGGCCGGTTGGTCCGCCGACGATGGTTGGCCGCTTGCATCGCGGCCGGTTTCAGCGTCGGTGCTCTTGCCGCCAGCTCGGCGGTGTTGGCCCAGGACAGCTTTGGGCCGACTCGCGTGAACCCAACCACGCACCCTCTTTCGGCGAACACTTCGCCGGCTCCGGCGCAACCGGCTGGTCAACCAATCCCGCGGATGCGAACCGCGGATCTGATGCAAACTCAACCGAACCAGCCCGCGACTTCGCAAGAGTCACCGATGCGTCGTCCGGGTTGGGATTTGCAATGGCGAAAGAGCCCGCAGATCGCATCGGAAGAAGCCGCTCGGATCAGCAACGCTGCGTTCCAAGAGACTTCGCCAGAGCAACACGAGACATCATTCCAGCAATCGGTCGCCCACGCACAACCGATGCAGCAAGGAGCGAACGCTCCAGCGAACCAAGCTGGCTCCGCAGTGATTGTTGTGTCAGGAACAAGCCGACGCAGCCAAGACGCCGCTGCCAACTCGATCCATCCTGCTGCGTTCCTGCAGCAGCCCGGATCGGGATTTGGTTTGCCTGAGTTCGATGCCGCACCGCCAGCCGACTCGCAACCGATTTCGCCTCCATCGTCGAGCGGATTCGGCATGCCCGATGGCAATGGTGCCGCCAGCGGAACCCGTCCGAACTGGAACGCCAACCCGTTTCGCGATCAGCCGGGAGCCAATCCGGGCAACGCTGGCAACGGACTCAACTCACCCGTTGAGATGGTGCCCCCGGGCTTGGAAGAGTTGCCTTCGCCGGGCTTGGACTCGCCCAATGTGACACCTGATACGTTTGGCCAGCCTGACGCACTGGGGCAGCCGGACTCGGGTTCGTCGATTCGTGATATGTTGCAAGATGAATCCAATTTGCCGCAGCAGCCACCGGAACCAGAAACGCAGCCTTCTCCTTCGGACCGGTTCGAATCCAATCCGTTTGATCGCCGTGATGAAGAAGAACGGGTGAAGGATGAGTTGGACCGGCTCGAGTTGGAAGCTCAAGAAGATGGCCGTTTGCGTCCGCAAGCAGATCGCGACGACGCTGCGATCATGGGCGACGATGATGGTCCGAGCCGCCGGGCCAGCGGGTTGTCATGCGATGACTTCCGGTCTCGCATCGCCGCTCAGACGATCGATCAAGTGTCGTTGGATATCAGCCCACCGTATCGTCCCGATGTGATCGACGAAGACGAATACGTGAAGCTGAAAGAACGCTTTGACGAGCGTCAAGAATCACGGACTTGGCGAAGCATCGATGGTCGTCCGATGGGCACCGGTCGCTTGGTAGATCTGGCTTATGAGAAGGCTGTGATCGTGACCGAGTTTGGTGCTCGCGAGGAGTTGTCGATCAACCGGCTGAGCGAAGCCGACTTGGGATTCATTTCCGAGAACTGGGGATTGCCGACCGAGTGCTTGTTGGAACAAGTCGCTTTCACTCCGCGTCGTTGGAAACCGACGACCGTGGTTTGGGCCGCGTCGAACTTGTGTCACAAACCGTTGTACTTCGAAGAAGTCAACTTGGAACGCTACGGTCACACCGCGGGTCCAGTGCTTCAACCGGTTTTGTCCTCAGCACACTTCTTCGCGAACATCGCTGTGCTGCCGTACAAGATGGGTGTGCACTCGCCGCATGAATGCCAGTATGCATTGGGCTACTACCGTCCTGGCAACTGTGCTCCGTGGATCATCCCACCAGTGCCATTGAGCCTGAAGGGTGCTTGGTACCAAGCCGCCGCGGTGACTGGCACGGCACTGCTGGTTCCTTGATGAAGATTGCGGAGTGGCCTTGCTAACGCGGCGGGTTATGAATGTTGCTTGCTAGGCGAGCACGTGATTCTGGCGACGGTGAGTTGCCCGTCATAACCCGACACATCAGTGAGGCCGAGGCGAGTTTTCTGTAGCCGGATTCGCCAAGAATTCGGTTGGGGCGGTCGGGTTAGCCACAGAGATCACGGAGTACACAGAGGTGGGCTCTGGGCTTCGTAGGTCGACAACGGACTCTTCCTGTACTCGGTGAGCTCGGTGAGCTCTGTGTCCTCGGTGGCAGAAATCTTTCGGTGGATTGATGGTGGGCTTGGACGGCTCGCTTCTTTCGAAGCATCGGTTGGGGTGCCATGTGAGACATGGCCTACGGGGCTTGCTAGCCAATGCGGCGGACGAATCAGCCGCACGGCCTTAGCCGCGGTTCTCTCTGCCACAAAATCGCGGCTAACGCCGGACGGCTGATTTTGGTTTTGGTGATCTCGACGAAATCTGCATCGCGTGAATGTTGCGGGGTGTGATTTGGGAGGGGCCGAATTCTTGCGAATGCGGCTGCTGTGGGATTGGTCTGCGATGCTGCGGGAATTGCAGCCCTTTCAATGAAAGAAAATTCGACTGCGTTTCGGTATAACGAATCGCATGAACACCACGTCGAAAAGCGATTCTGTGCCGGTTCCCGTGGAATCGGTGGCGGACCTGATGGATCGGTTGGGCGACCCTCCAACCGATATTTGGGATCGCTTGGTCGCCGTTGCGGAGTCTGAGCTATCCGCATCGGGATTCGAGGACGCAACCGGCGACTCCGTCCGCTCGCCAGAACACCGTTTCTGGCAATCGCATGGCATCGACCATCGCGGAAAACTCATTTGTCTGGTGGAGGATGATCCTGACATCGGATCGCCGTCGATTGAGATCGAAAGTCCTACGGACTCTGACAGCATCGGGTTGATCGAAGAGGTGCAAGTGAGCGACCAGGCTGAGCTCGCGAGCTCGGGATCAAAACCAAAGAAGACATCCTCCTCTAAGCCAATCATCGTCGCTGCTGTCGCGGCGATTGTCTTGCTGGGCGCTGGCGTCTACTTATGGCCCAGCTCTGATTCGGAGATGACGCAAGTTTCGAACGTTGGCCGTCAAGCAGCTTCTGGATCGAACGCAAACGCGGACGTGTTCGATGCGGGGTTCATCGAGACAACAGATGATTCGTCGCTGGAGTTGAGCACTTTGATGGACGCGGGTCCATTGGAGTCGACCGCAAAGACGGGTGTCGATGCGACTGGTATCGCCTTGAGCTCCGCGGAGATCTTAGGAGCCAACACGCCATCGAATCTTTCGACGGAACAACTTTCAACGTCCGAGACCGGCGGGATGTCGTCGTCTGCTTTTTCTTTGGACGCTTTGATACCCGCACCGGTCGCCATTGAGTCTTCAGGCGATGATGCGGTCGCTGGATCAAGCGTCGACGGTGCGGACGACAGCGATGGATCCAACTCTGCTGCGATGGCTTCATTGGCCGAACCAACTGCTGCGTCGTTTGGTGGTGGAAAAGAAGCGGATGTGATGAGTGAAGGCGACTTCGATGACATGGACTCAAGTGTCGTGCCCGCCGCCACGGAAGAATCCACCGCGACCGACTCAGAGACCTTGTTCGTTTCACTGCCGCCACTTCCGTCGGGCGATTTGTCAGAAGCCGAAAGCGAACCATGGCCGGTAGAGTCTTGGCTGAACGCGAGTTTGGCTTTCGCAAGCGACGATACTGAGTTTGCAATTGCGAATGTGCAATCCCGTGCAGCTTCCATTGTCAGGTCGTCGGACCAGGCCGTGATCGCCAATCTTTCGATCGATGCCGATGAGGATGCAACGCGTTTGGATTGGCTGGCCGTTTCCCAGGAGGCGGACCGGAGGTCGTTGCTGCATGGTCGCGTGGAGCTCGCGTCAGGTCGTCACGTTTACTTGCGACCGAGTCTTCGGGGGGAATCAATCGCCGTTGATTTGGCGGAGCGGGACGTGAAGATAAAGTGGGATCTGTCGGCACCGCCGGAGCCCAAACAGTCTCGGCTGACGATAAACTTGCGAGTGCCGGATGGTGTGGATGTCGGGTGGATCGAACGTATCGAAAACGAGTCGCCACGCAAGGTTCGCGGGATCGCGGTGTTGAGCCAAGAGGATTCCGAATCCGTGGCGGTGGTCGTTCGCCTCGATGTGCAAGCGACCCGAATGATGACGGTTCGAGTTCGGTTTGGTGCTAGGCTGGATCCATCAATGCCATGGCAATGGACCGACCACGCGGATGTCTCGCAAACCCTGGCCGTGGTGACGCGGCAGATGGAGATCGCTGATCTTCGCCACACGGAACTGGACGCAGCTGTCTCGCGAGCCGAGAGTTCACGAGCGCGGCGATTAGCGGCTCGCTTGGAACAGCAGCTGGATCAACTTGAGAGCCAGCAGAAGAATCTGCGAATGTTTGCTGAGCGTTTGGCCGAGCTGGATCAGCTCATTGCCACACTGGCGGGGCAAGCACATCTTGAGGCCGAGCTGTTTGTTTCTTGGCCCGATGACGAGCAGCCGATCTTGCGATTGACGTCAGCCGATGGCTGATTTCTTGGTAGCTGGATTCGCCAAGAATTCGGATGTTTGAGATGTAGGCCAGGTTGTACCTGGCGGGGTGATTGGACGGACATCGCTGAGTCTTGCGGGATCGGCTGGACGCCTCGCTTTGTTCCAAAGCATCGGTTGGGTGCCAGGTAATGACCTGGCCTACGTTGGTGGCTTCGTTGGACTCCGAGGCTCGCGATGGTGAGTGTCCGAATTCTTGGCGAATCCGGCTACGGGAGGTGCGAAACCGGGGACGGGGTGCTCACTCGGATTCGGGGTCTGGAATCCCGAGGGACCTGCCTTCTTCCGAGTCAGCTTCACCGGCGTCTGTCTCTTCTGATTCGGCCGCTTGGTCTTTGTCACGATCGCCTCGTTTGCCGCGTCGCGAACGACGCTCGGTGGGAGGAGGTGTTTCCCCATAGACGCGATCGGTCGTGATCTGAATCGACTCGGCTTTGACTTTCGTTTCGTCTGGCGGTTGATAGAAGCCTCGCACCTGAACTGTGTCGCCCGGCTGAGCCAGCGACAGATTGTTGACGCGAAGTTGCAGTTCCAAGTCCGGCGAAGTCATTGTCTGGACGGGAATATTGCCGGCTCGCAGCGCGACTCCGCCTTGCGGGTTGAGAGCCATCAAGTTGCCAACCACAGTGACCGGGCCGGTCGGAGGACCCGCGTTGCCACGTTGCGGTGGCTTGCTGGGGTGAACGCCGGGTTGATAGTTTTCGCGTTCGCGGCCTTTGAGAAGCTTCGCATTGACGGGTGCGAACAGCTCGAGTTTGCTGACCGGTTCCGTGGGAGTTCCAGCCGGACCAAGGTTGGCTTTGAAGCGAACCAGCATTCCGGGCCGCAAGTAAGCCGGCAAGGCTTTCGCGATGAACGTCAACTGCGAGACCGAGTCGGGGGTCTGCACCATGACCTCGGTGCCATCTTCCCGTTCGATGGTCAGGATCACACCGCGAGATGAAACGAGCTTCCCGCTGAACGAGGTGATCTCGTTGGCGCCACCTGCCGCGGTCTGATTCCCAAAACCTTGCGAGCTGGCAGTCTCGGGAGCAGCGAGAAACATTCCAAGAACGACGGCCAGGCCGCCAACGAATGGTTGAACGGCCGGTCGGGCATTGACGGAGGACTTCGATAGCGACATGGGTTGCCTCAGGCGGGAAGGAGGGAACCCAAATTATAACTATTCGTCGTCGGCACGCATGAAAGGCGTCAGGACCAACGAGTAGTCGCAGAATTCGTCGGCGTTAAAGTACAGGTCCAGTTCTCGGTTCGCCGATTCTTCGCTGTCGCTGGCGTGAACCAGGTTCATTTGGCGGCTGCTGCTGTAGTCGCCACGCAGGGTGCCGGGAGCAGCTTGCAGGCCGTTGGTGGCGCCGAGCATATCGCGGACCACGCGAATGACTTCCAGGCCTTCCAGTGCGATCGCCACGACGGGTGCCGAGGTGATGAACTCTTCCAGCGACGAATAGAACGGTTTTTCGACGTGTTCGGCGTAGTGTTGCTTGGACAATTCAGGTGTCACTTGCAGCAACTTCATCGCAACGATGTGCAATCCCTTGGATTCGAATCGGGACAGGACGTCACCGATCAGGCGGCGTTGGACACAATCAGGTTTGAGCAAGACGAGGGTGCGTTGCATGACAGAAGCACAAATTTCGAAGGGTTGGAAAACAGGATTTTCGCCGAACAACCTCGGCGGAGCAGAAAAATACTCAACGCACCGCTTCGTCGGAACCCGTCACGGCAGCATCGGCTTTTGCAGTTTGTTCCAGCCATCTCAAAAGCAGGCCGCCTGCCAGCGTCGAACCGCCCTCCCCGACCGTCCACCATCCTGGCAATCCGGACATCGAATCAACGATCAACTGAAGCAATCCGAATGCGATTGTTCCCACGGCTGCCCAGCCGATCAGGTCGCGATAACGCGGCAAGTCGGATGACAGGATGCACAGCAGACCACCGACAAACCCGTATAGAAGCGACAAGTTTCGGGCGAGGTAAAAAGTCAGCGGTGACTCGGGGAAGGGATCGATCCCGATTTCCTGGGCGATTTCGATCATCCATTTTTCGGGCATCACCGCGGCGGCAAAAGCCAGCAAAGCGGTCACTCCGATGATCCGCAGGAACCATTTCAGTCGATGGTCAGGAGTCATTGGAGTTGGCCCAAGGAAGCGGCGGAGGTGTTTCGCAGACTCGGATCGCGGCGACCGCGTCGGGTGGGATTTCAACGGCGCGGTGCCGATTCAGATCCACAAACACCCATCGGGTTTGGACTTTGGCCAAGATGGTTTGATCGGACGGACGAGTCACCGTGTAGTGACGCTGGCAGGAATATCGGTTCCAGCTTGGGATCCAAGTCCGGATGATCAACTCGTCGCCACCCAAAGCCGCGGCACGGTAGGTGATATCGTGCCCGCGAACGACCCAGCCAAAACCTGCTTTCAATGCTGCGGCAGCATCCCAGCCTTCGGCGGCGCTGTGGTCGCGAGCGGCCCAAAGCGTCCACTGCAAATAGCGGAGGTTATGGACGTGTTGCTGGGCATCAATTTCATCGGCGGCAACGGTGTGGTGCAGGTCGAAGAAGGCGTAAGGCATTCGTGAAAGTCGCTTGCGATCGGCATACGGATCTAGACGGAAGAATTCGGTCGGCTGAGTCATCCTAGCGTGCTGTCCCGTTTGCTCCATCCGTCCCCGGTTTGGCCAAGATTCGGACTGCTGGCGATGCAAACTGTTGGCTTTGCCGCGGAGGTTGTTTTGCCACAGGGGGCACAGAGTTCACCGAGGGACTGATCGCGATGCATCAGGAACCCCAAACACCTCTGTGTTCTCGGTGACCTCTGTGGCTGATTTCAATTGCACGCGTCCGAATAATGTCCACGATTCACAAAAAACTCAAATCGGAGTCGTCGGTCGCCGACCCACCCCGGTTTCCAGTGCGTAAGAATTAACTTGGTCCGCCGTCCCGACCGCCATTTCCCACCCTTCGACGGCCGAATTCCCGATCTCACGCAGGAGTTTCCAATGCCAGTGTCCTCCAATCTCGCCTCGCTCTCCCGCTTGTTCGCGTCCGTCGCGGCGGCCGGTCTGTTGATTGTCGCGACATCCTGCACCCAGGCTGCTCCGCCCGTGGGAGCGAACTCCGACGATCCCAACGCGAACCCCAACTACAACGGGTTGCCGTTGGATTCTGAAATTGTCGAGGTCAAAACTCGGCCGGGCGAGAAAGTGGCGACCTTGGCCGGGGGCTGTTTTTGGTGCACTGAAGCGGTGTTCGAGCGGATGGAAGGCGTCAACGATGTCGTGTCGGGATACATCGGAGGGAAGGTCAAACGTCCCAACTACGATCAGGTTTGCAGCAAAAAGACCGGCCACGCGGAAGCCGTTCAAGTCTACTACGACCCAACCAAAACGAATTTCGAAGAACTGTTGAAAGTGTTCTTCAAAACCCACGATCCAACAACCTTGAATCGCCAAGGCGCCGACGGCGGCCCGCAGTACCGCAGCAGCATCTTCGTTCACGACGATGAACAACGCGAAAGCGCGAAGAAGGTGATTGAAAAATTGGGTGAAGAATACCGGGATCCGATCGTCACGTTGATCGAGCCAGCCACCAAGTTTTATGTGGCCGAAGAGTTTCACCAGGATTACTACCGCCGGAATCCAAACGCTGGCTATTGCCAAGCGGTGGTCGCGAACAAGGTCCGCAAGTTCAACCGAAACTTTGGCGACAAGATCAAAGAGTCGGCGAAGTAGATCGTGTTGGGTGCGTCGCGCATCAGAATCCTTCCGCTGATGCGTTCCTTCGACGATGCGTTACATTAAGTGCATGCTTGATCCCAGCTCATCGTCGACAGTTGACCTTCTACTTCGCTCTTCTTTTGAAGCGGTGACGCAGTTATCTGAGATCGTTCTTCCGCGGATTCTCTCGCGGCACACCTCTCCCGAAACGAAGTTTAGGGGGAGGTCGAGCGACGCCGTTCAGGCGTACGCTCCTATGGAAATCTCGCTGAACGCTCGCTTTCCGACCCCTCCCGTTCGCAGAGGTCGTGCCGATTTGAAGTGGTGTGTTGCCAAGCGTTTATCATCACCCTCCCCCTGGGAGGGTCGTGCAGTTTTTAGATGCTGTATTGTCGGGCGTTTGTCATTACCCTCCCTCTGGGAGGGTCGAGCGAAGCGAGGGGAGGGTCGAGCATTGGAACCAGCGCATAACCCTCCCCGGCCCGAAGCGGGCCGACCCTCCCAAAGGGAGGGTGAAGTAAAACTACGCGACCCCCGCAACGGGCGGGGTTTGAAAAATGTCACGAGCACTGCACTCAAAAACTGTACGACCTCTTCGCGTGGGAGTGGTGGCAGTCCTTGCCGGCAGCGAGTCCTGCTCATGGCCTTCGCGGTGTTGATCGCAGGAGCGGAAACGTTGCCTGCACAAGTCGTGCAGCTTCCAAGCGTGCGACGGTTTTCCTCCACCAGCAGCATGTTGATTCCCGATCAAGGGACGGGATCGATCGGTGGCGTGTCGTCTTACCAAAGCGGTCGTTCTTCGCGTGGTGGGTTTGCGCCTGGCGGAGCCTTCGGTGGTGTCACTCGCGCCGGCAACGCATCGGTCTCGGTGACGATCATTGATCATGATGAGATCGACCGTCAGCTATTGGGGAACGCCGATCCGCGGCAGTTGGCAAAGCGAACCGCTGAGCAGGAAACAATCGCTGACGTGAAGGCTTTGGTGCAGAACGCGCGGCGACTGCTTCAGAATGGCGATCGTTTGCGAGCACAAGGCACCTACGAGCTAGCACTTCATCGATTGGTTCGTTTGTCAAAACAAAGACCCGTTTCAAGAACGAAGTCCAGTGATGTCGTTGCGACGGAACCGTCCGACCCAAGCTACATGTTGGCTTATGCCAGTCGCGAGTATGTGAAGCATTTCGGTGAGCTGCCAGCGTGGGTGCAGCGGGATGATCGCACTTCGACATCTCGCATCGAAGCGGCTGGGCGCGAGCCCTCCGGTCACGCACCGGGCGGCTTGCGCCGCTCCGCTTATAATCCGGGCAGCGTGCAACGGATTGCGGAGGTGTCGCCGTGATGTCGCGACAGATGGGCGTGCGTTCTTGCCGCGATTTCAGTCGGCGGTTTGGTATCGGACTGCGCGCCGGTGCGGACTTGTTGAAGTTGTTGGAGAGCGAGGCCAAGCACGGTCCGGCCCGGCAACGTGTCGCCATGACCAAAATTCGCGAGGGTGCCAAAGACGGTCATGCGATCAGTGAGATGATGCGGCATCAGAAGCCTTTCTTTCCGCCGTTGCTGGTGGTGATGACGCGGGTCGGTGAGACGACCGGTCGGCTCGAGCGGACCATGCTGGCGCTGTCCGAACATTACGCCCAGCAATACACGCTGCGTCAGAATTTCCTCCGCGCGATCGCTTGGCCGGGGCTCCAGTTTTTGATTGGCATCGGCGTGGTTTCGATTGTCATTTGGATCATGGGAGTTTTGACGGCTCCCACCGGCGGTCAAATGACGGACATGCTGGGGTTTGGGTTGCGCGGTCCGATAGGCGTGTTGATCTTCTGGTCTTACATCGCTGTTTTCGCTGCTGTGCTCGGTGGGATGTATCTGGCCGTTCGCAAGAACGTTGGCGGCATTCAAAACGTCGTGCCGTTGGTATACAAGGTTCCAAAGATTGGTGGTGCCATTCAAACAATTACACTGGCACGTTTTGCTTGGACGTTGTCCCTGTCGTTGGACGCTGGGATCAACCCGATCGATTCGATCAAGCTGTCGTTGGACTCCACCGACAGTTCGTATTATCGAAGCGGGGCCAAGTCGGCCGAAGAGGCGATTCGCGGCGGGGCGACGTTGAGCGAGGCGCTCAACAAAACGCATTTGTTCCCAGAGGAATTCATCACTCAAATCGAGATCGCGGAGCTGTCAGGAACCGACGCGGAGTCGATTGATCATTTGGCCAGGGACTACGACGAACGAGCCAAAGGGGCGATGAAAACGATCGCGGGCGTGGCGACGGGTGTGATCTGGGCGGTCGTTTCGATGTTCTTGATCTTCATGATTTTCCGCATCTTTGGCAAAATCATGGGCTTCTATCAGCAGGGTTTTGAACCGATTTAACGGGAGGCGTCTTCGCATCGCTAGCCACTCGTTTATAGTCGTGAGTTGTTTCGCGACTCAGCAAACACGATCGCTCCATCAAATCAGGATTCAGACAAACCCGTGGTCGACAAAGAACAACCTGCCGAACGAACTCCTTTTTTTGTCGATAAGAACGCACCTCACAATGAAGTCGACTTTGCTCGGATCGAATCCGCCGTGCGAGTGATCTTGGAAGCGGTGGGTGAGGATCCGGATCGCGATGGGTTGCTGGAAACACCGGCTCGCGTGGCGCGGATGTACGCGGAGATGTTCGCCGGCCTGAAATCTGATCCTGGTCGACACCTCGCGAAAGTTTTTGCTGAGGACTACGACGAGATCGTGTTGGTGCGGGACATCAGTTTCTGCAGCATGTGCGAGCACCATTTGTTGCCGTTCACCGGCAAGGCGCACATCGCTTATTTGCCGAGTGGCAAGGTCGTGGGGCTGAGCAAGTTGGCTCGCGTGGTCGAAGAAGTCGCACGGCGTCCGCAGGTCCAAGAACGCTTGACGCACACAGTTGCCAACTTGATCGAGGATCGATTGTCGGCACGCGGTGTTGCGGTGGTGGTGGAGTCGACGCACAGCTGCATGACGATGCGAGGCATTCGCAAACCGGGCAGCTTGTGCCTGACGAGTGCCATGCGTGGCGCTTTCAAGACCGATCCGAAATCACGCGCCGAAGTGCTGGGGCTGATCAACCGAGCCGCGTCGTAGCTGGACTCGTCGGGATCGAGTGTGGTCCCTCGCTGACGCTTCGGGTTGTGATTTGGTAGCCGGATTCGCCAAGAATTCGGATGCGCGAGTTGGTGCGGAGAGATGGCCAACGGCCAAATTCAATTGGTTGCGTTGCGTTTGAGATTGGCCGTTGGCCAATGACGTTGTAGGCCAGGTTGTACCTGGCGGGGTGAATGGACGGGCCGCGTTGAATCTTGCGGGGTGTGGTTGGACGCCTCGCTTTGTTCCAAAGCATCGGCTGGGTGCCAGGTGATAACCTGGCCTACGTTGATGGATTCGCCAGGATGATGGATTCGCCGGAATTCAGAGATCCGAATTCTTGGCGAATTCGGCTACGTTGCGGTTGCTTTTCCGTTCTTTGTTATCAGCGACACGATGATCAGCGTGAGCAGAGCCAATGGGATCGTCACGATTCCAGGTTGGCTGAAGGGCACAGGGCTGCTCAGGGGATCGATGCCATATACCTTTTCGAAGGTGTCGGCGGACAACAGGATCCATCCCAGCGAACTGAACATGCCAACGATGACGCTGGCGACGATGCCTTGCGCGGTCGTGCGTTTCCAGAACAGCAGCATGATCAGCGCGGGCAAGTTCGCACTGGCCGCGATGCTGAACGCCCACCCAACCAAGTAGCTGACGTTGAGGTTGCGGAAAAGAATTCCCAGAACAATCGCGATGGCACCGACGACCACGGCGGCCAATTTCGCGATTCGCACTTGGCTGTTTTCGCTGAACTCCATCCCCATCACACCGTTCAACAAGTCGTGGGCGACAGCTCCACTGCTGGCGAGAATCAAGCCGCTGACCGTTCCCAAAACCGTGGTGAACGCGATCGCGGAAATGATTGCGAACAGCAGACCGCTCATGCCACGAGCGAGCAGCGGCGCGGCCATGTTGCTGTTCGTCACGTCGAGCGTTCCGCTGGTCATCGCACCCAGGCCGAGGTACAGCGTCAGGACGTAGAAGAACCCGATGCTGGTGATGCCAACGATCGTGCTCTTGCGAGCCGCGGCGGCGTCTTTGACAGTGTAATAACGAATCAAAATGTGTGGCAGCGACGCGGTGCCGCAGAACAACGCCAGCATCAGCGACAGAAAGTTGAACTTACCCTTCCAGCTATCACTTCGGATGCCGGCAAACCGTGGGTGCTCACCAGGACGAAGGACCTGTGAGCCGCTGGTGGGTTTCTGGTAGAAGACTTTGGTGGTCGAGCCATCTTCGTTCTTCAGCGTTTCATTTCCCCACAGCACAACCGTGCTGCGATTGAGAACGTCGAAGAACTTCAGCGGTCCGAGCGGCCCGGTTTCGGCTTGGCCGATGTATTCGTTGGGAAGCTTTTTGATTCGCCCGACCGGACGCAAATGACCTTGGCCAGGTTGGTCGCCTTTGGGAAGTCCGCCGATCAATGTCTCGCCGTTCGCCATCGTCGTGATCGACTGGGCTTCCGAGACGATCATCGAACCGCCTTCCTGGATGTCGGCTCGAAACACGTCGTAGCCTTCACCCTCTTCGCGGGTGAATTGAAGGTATTGATCGTTGTCAGCCCAAGTTGACGGCTCGTAGAGTTCCCGGTTCATTGCCTCCGCGATGGCTTGGCGATCGAACTCGCTGACAGACAGGCTGTGTGATGGAAAGGTTGCGTTGTCGACTTTGAACCCTTGTTGCAGCACCATCACGACCAAGATCGCACTGAAAACAACCAGCAACGATCCCTTCAAGAATTGAACCCAAGTCGTCGAGACCATGCCGGCGGTCACAACGATCGTGATCACGACAGCCCCGACCAACAGGACTCCGACCCAGTGGGGGAATCCCAGCAAAGGTTGAATCAGAACCCCGGCGCCGACCATTTGCGGGATGAGATAGAACACGCTGACGATCAACGTGCTGATCCCGGCGGCGGCTTTGATTCCTTTGGAGTCAAACTTGGCATCGAGTGCATCGGCAAAGGTGAATTTGCCAAGTCGTTTCATGGGTTCGGCAATGACAAACAACGCCACGATCCAACCGGCCAAGTAGCCGATCGAATACAGGAAACCATCGTAGCCATAGGCGGCGATCATCCCGCAAATACCCAGGAACGATGCCGCGGACAGGTAGTCTCCCGCGAAAGCAATCCCGTTGATGAACCAAGGGATTTGACCGTGGGCGGCAAAGTAGCCCGCCGACGATTTGGCTTTGCCACCCAGGTAGAAACTCAGGCCGATTGTGAACCCAACGAATGCGAAGAAGACAACGACGGCGGTCATGGAAGGTTCGTAAATCATTCCGATGCCTCCGTCGCTTCGGGCTCGTCAACACTCTTCATGCCGTAGATCAACGCCATGCCGATCGCGACCAAGATCAACGCAAATCCGTACACGATCGCCAAGTTCAATCCGGCGAAAACGATCGTGTCCATCGTTTCGGCTTGGAAGGCGTTCAGCAGCACAAACCCGCCGTAGAGCAGCAGGTAGATCACGAACAGAACCAATCCCAAGCGGGAGGCTTTGTCCGAGGCGGCGGGAGTCGGAGTCGAAACATCGGCGGTGACCGATGGTTCCGATTCAGGGGCGGGGTCGGTGGCGGACAAAACGAAGGACTTTTCAGCGAGGGGCACGAAGCGGCGATCATCGAACGACGCAGTCTATACGAATCGATGAGGGCGTTGTGGTCTGTAGGCCAGGCTGTGCCCGGCGGGGTGATCGGACGGACAGCGTTGAGTCTTGCGGGGGTGTTTGGACGGCTCGCTTTGTTCCAAAGCATCGATTGGGTGCCAGGTGGTGACCTGGCCTACTTGGATGCGGGATAGCTGCTTGGTGCTGTTTGCCACAGAGGGCACAGAGTTCACGGAGATCGTTTGGAACTGATCGATCGAGCGTGACTGAGGCGCCGACTCACCTCTGTGCTCTCGGTGATCTCTGTGGCTAAACTGCGTCGAACGGAGACAGATTCGTGACGAGTTTGCAGTGTGGCCTTGCTGACACGGCGGGTTATGACGGGGCGGATCCGGCTAGGCGATGGATGGCATCGGTAGTCGCAGGCCGTCATAGGCCAAGTGGACATGATCGGGGAGCGATGCTTCCACCGGGCCGTGATCGATGTCGTGGCCCAGGTGAGTCAGGAAGGCTTGGCGAGGTGCAAGTTCCTCGATCATCTCGAGGGCCTCTTCGATGTTGAAGTGGGTCGGGTGCGGCGTGAATCGCAACGCATCCAGGACGAGCGTGTCGAGACCACGCAACCGATCTTTCGATGACTCAGAGATATGGTTGGTGTCCGTGCAATAAGCGAAGTCGCCTAGGCGGAAACCAAGCACCTCGAAGTGTGGCCCATGCTTCAAGGGAACGGGGGCGACGCGAGCGCCGAGAACCTCAAACGGATCGTCGTTGTTGATCGAGAGGATCTCCAGTTGCGGACGTGATCCCGCGTGGGTTTGTTCTCGCTGGGAAAAGGCGTAGTCGTAAGAGGTTCGGATTCGAGCTTCCACATCCGCACGGCAGTACAGCGGCACGGGACGGCCGAGTCGAAACGGAAACAGACGCACATCATCCAGGCCATAGATGTGATCGGCATGCTCGTGAGTGAACACCACCGCATGGACTAGCTTGATCTTTTCACGAAGCAATTGCGTTCGCAAATCAGGCGGCGTGTCGATCAGCAAATTGCCCTCAGGCAACCGAATCAGGATCGAGCAGCGAGTCCGGTTGTTGCGAGGATCAGTGCTTTGGCAGACGTCGCAATCGCATCCAATCGCCGGCACACCAACGCTGGTCCCGGTGCCTAAGAAGATGACTTCCGGGATGGAATTGGCGGTAGAAGCGGCGTTGGTTGAGTCGGCGGTTGCGGTCATGAAACGATGTTATCGCGGTCGGTCACGCTCGGGCAGGTGAGGTTGCTGGAACGCCGCTGGCGAACAAGAGATCAGACGTGTGATCATTGCCCTGTCAACAACAAACGGATCGCCGTGGAAATTCCACGACGATCCGTTGTTCGTTGTGCCCAGAGACTTGGTCGAACGTCTTCGATCAGCTGTTTGCCACTGCTTCGCCATCTTCGACTGCTTCTTCGCCCTCGCTCGCATCTGCTTCGAGCGGTGCGACGAAGCCGCCGGCGGCCAAGACCTTTTGCTTGATCTCGTCGGAGACGTCTGGGTTTTCGATCAAGAAGTTACGAGCCTTCTCCTTGCCTTGTCCCAGATAAGTGTCGCCGTACTTGAACCATGAACCGCTGCGGTTGACGACTTTGTTTTCGGTTCCGAGGTCCAGCAAGTCGCCTTCGAAGCTGATGCCGTTGGAGTGCATCATGTCGAATTCAGCGATCCGGAACGGAGGTGCGACCTTGTTCTTGACGATCTTGGCTTTGACGCGTTGACCGACTTGCTCTTCGCCGTCTTTCAAGCTGCCGATCCGACGGACATCGATTCGGCACGAGCAATAGAATTTGAGGGCGCGACCGCCGGGAGTGGTTTCGGGGCTGCCGAACATCACACCGACCTTCTCGCGAATTTGGTTGATAAAGACGACGGCCGATTTGCTTTTGGCAATCGCACCGGTCAGCTTCCGCATCGACTGGCTCATCAAACGAGCTTGCAAGCCGACGTGGCTGTCGCCGATCTCGCCTTCGAGTTCTGCCTTGGGCACCAGGGCCGCGACGGAGTCGATGATGATGACGTCGACGGCGTTGGATTTGACCAGCATCTCACAGATCTGCATGGCTTCTTCACCGCTGCCCGGTTGGCTGACCAACAGGCTGTCCAATTCCACACCGAGCTTCTTGGCCCAACTTGGGTCAAAGGCATGCTCGGCATCGATGATTGCCGCGATCCCGCCGGACTTTTGGGCTTCGGCACCGATGTGCAGAGCCAACGTCGTCTTACCGGAAGATTCCGGTCCGAAGACTTCGATGATTCGGCCTCGCGGGATGCCCTTTCCACCCAAAGCCATGTCGAGGCTGAGGCTGCCCGTCGAGATGCAATCGATGGTCAGCTTTTGGGAAGCTCCCAGCGGCATGATCGCACCGTCGCCAAACGACTTTTCGATCTGTTGAAGCGTGGTCTTCAGACCGGGTTCCTTTTCCAGAATGGTCTTCATGCCTGGATCCAGCTTGACGCCCTTGGATGCTGCCGGCGTTGCCATGCGTGGTTTCTTTGCCATGTCCTGATTCCTTTATTCCCTGAACAAACTTTTCTTGTTTCCAATTCAAACCCAGCCGATGTACGGACCAACGTTGGTCAGACATGGCGATCCCTGCGAAGCCGCAAGGTGGATCCTATCGAGGAGGCTGTCGGAGACAATGAAAGTCCGACAGGTTTTCCACCGAAACGCGTTCCACCGAATGGTGTGTTGACCGCATTCCACTGGCTCCTCTTCACACCCTTAGTATTCGTCAGAGCGGTGACACGTTTGGTCATGGACGAGCCTTGCCCTTTGCGACCAAAGAAGCCTGCGACCCGAGAGTCTTTGCGGAGCGGAAGAGAAATCCAGAAGCAACGAACCTGCGCGACCGGGTTTCGTTCCGATTTCGATTGGATCGCGGTTGGAACGTTAAGAAGCGAGCTGGCTTGGCGTTTCGCTGTCGGTGTTCCGAAGCGGCTTTTCACGCACCGCAATCCAGGTCGCAAACAGGACCAGGACACTGGCAATTTGAATCGAAGCGATGACCGCGGGATGAGTGTGTCGGAGCCGGTCCATGGAACGTCGCAAAACTGCGGGTTCCCGTTTCTCCTGCAAAAGGATCTGATCCGAGAGGGACACTTGGGCAGGGATCCCCCCTGTCTGGTTGTGTGCGTCGGGCCATTCCGCAACGTTTTCCCATCCGTTCGCGGTGCGGCGCCAGCCAACAGGCGGCACGGCGCGAGGGCCGCTGGAGATCAAAGGCTGGTTCGCTTCGATCGAGTGGTTGGACGATTCGTCCAGCACCGGCACTTTCACTTGTTTGCGATCAGGGGCCTGTTCCGAAGCAGTCGCGTTGGACCGCGACGTGTCGTTGGACGCCTTCATGGAACTGGGGACACCACTGAGGATGTTGACCATTCCCAACAAGATGGCGAGTGCGGCCGTCTTTCGCAGGCGTTTGCAATAGAACGACGCATCAACCTGTGGGGTATTCCCCAGGCGATGAGATTCGAGATGCGAGAAGGATCGGCGATTGCCGAGCGAGCGAAAACGTGCGAGTGCCATGGGAAGGAAGGGATGCACGTGTCGGACCAGACGCCTTGCTACCCGGTGGCTCGCGGTCTAACGCACCGACGGTAAAGGGGTTGCGTCTACGCGTGCGAGTTCAGCCAACAGTGAAGCATGATGCGTGATTGCAACAAAAGTAGCGTGAGGTCCACGCTTGATGGCGTGGCGAGACGTATCAAAACCGCGTCACTACAACCGGTGCGACTGGCAAAGGCTTCCACCGATTGGCACTCATCACGAATCCCGGCCTCTCACGCTCGGCTGCCGACATGCTGCGCCGAATTCTTGGCGTAGTGTTCTATCAGCCAACGGAATCAAGCCCGCGTGATGCACTTCGCGTGGCGAACAACGCACCAATGAACCACGAGACGATATCGATGACCAATGTCGCAGAAAGCACCAACTTGGAAGATGTTTTTCATGTCGACATCCTGCCTGCCTTGCCGCACAGTGCGATCAGCCTGCTGCAGCTGTCTCAAAAGGAATCCGCCGGACCGAATGACTTTGCCAAGCCGATCGAGGCCGATCCAGGGTTGATGGGTCAGGTTCTGCGGTTCGTGAATTCGTCCTACTTCGGATTCAGCCGCGAAATCATGAGCATTCCGCAGGCGATCACGTTGGTCGGCTCGCGAGCGATCGTGAACTTTGCATTGTGGAACGCTGTCTTCAGCGTGATCCCCAATCCGAAGTTTGGTCCCTTTGATTTGAAAGCTCTTTGGCAAGACTCACTGCGTCGCGCCATCTTTGCTCGAAAAGTCGGGCGAGTTTTGAAACTGGAAGCCGCCGAAGATCTATTCGCGGGCGCTTTGCTGCAGGACATGGCGATTCCTTTGTTGTTGAAAGAGTTGCCAACGGAATACGAAGAGCTGGTTGAGAAGCGAGCTTCGGAAGGCAAGCGTTTGAGCGGCTTGGAAAAAGAGATGTTTGGTTGGAACCACGCGGATGCCGCGGCGGTTTTGGCGACCCGTTGGAACCTTCCCGAAGAGTTCGTTGAATTGATCGCACAGCACACCGAGATCGAGCAGTTGCTCGAAATGGGCGACCCAGCCCGCGGTGCAGCGTGCGTGGCACTGGCATCGTTGCTGCCTTCGTGCAGTGAAAAAGATTGGCACGAAAAGGGCAAGTTCGCCCGTGCGAGCCAACGTCTCTCTGGCATGTCCAAAGAAAAATTGTTTGAATGTCTGACAGAAGTCGACGAGCAAACCGCGGAGTTCGCACCGTTGCTGAAGTTGCCGGTGCCAGAACAATCAATCATGTCTTTCTTGGCTGAGAAGTAATCACATTTGGATGTTCCACGAATCGCACGACTCTGGTTTCCAGACGCAGCGTCGTTCGAGATTGAATCGTGGAACCCGGGGCTGAGCGGCGGGCGGGTCTTTCGAATTCGCCCTGCCGCGAACCCGTTGGCTTATGCGTTGAAGGTTTCGGCCGAAGGAGAGCCGATCGCGCGCTGGCATGCTCATGCAAACGCACTGAACATGGCGATGAGGCAACCGGAAGAAGCTTCATTCGAGATCACGCCAGACAACCAAACCGAGTCGGCGATCCTTGCCACTCCGCTTCCGACCGTGGATGGTCGATGGATCGTTTCAGATCGCGGACGTCACTGGCAATGCACTCCTTGGGTCGATGGGACAGCTTGCGGTGACTCCGAAGCCACCGACGGTGAATCCGCCGCGCGAGTCTTGCAGCTGGGCGGAGAAGCAATTGCGAAAACGCATGCGAAGCTGGCCAACCTGCCTGCGCCCGACAATCTTACGGAGCAAGCACCTCGTTGTTTTCGCGATCGGATGCAACGTCTTCGCGAGTTGGGGCCGTGGTTGTCATCGGGAAGTTTGCTGCGGGAGCAATTGCCGGGCTCGGTATCGCAGTGGCGAGCCTTGCTGGTTGGCTGCGTGAGCGTTGATGGAACGACTCAACCAACGAGCATGCAAACCAGCGAAGATCGGCGTGCGTATGAAGAGCTAGCGAACCGATTGATGTCAGCGGCGGAGTTGCTGGTCAAACATGGTGTCGCGATCCACTCAAAGCTGATTGCGGAATTTGCGGAACGTTTTGAGAGTTCACCGAAGGGATGGCGACAGAGCTGGGTGCTTCGTGACGTGCATCGAGAGCACATCCTATTGGACGAGTCTCGTGAAACCGTGGTCGGGATCATCGATCACGACGCGATGGATTGGGATTGTCCGATCGTTGACCTGGCGAGATGGTCGGGCAGTTTCCCTGTGCAACTGGACGAGTGTCTTTCTGCCAGTCGGCTGGAACTTGCGTTGACGGGATACAACCGGATTGCGTCGGCAAAATACGGGGTGGAACTGGCGGATGGTGGCAGAGGTCGCTCATTCCATTTACAGAGCCCGACACCAGAAGAACTCGCTTTGGGCGAGACTCTTGTGCGTCTAAACGCGTGGGTGGGAATGGCAAATTGGGTGGATTGGATTGGATTGAGACGACGCGTCTTTGTCTCGTCGCCGGAACGTCTCTCGAGTCGAATTTCCGGCTTGATCGATTCAGTTTGCCACTTTTGCTAAGCTACGGGACTCATTTTGGTCGAACGATTGGGTTCGGCGTCTTCATGTCTAATTGAATTGTCTCGTCGGAGGTTGCTTTCGATGGATCGCTGTTATCAATCCGGGCTCGCTCGGAAATTGCCCGCTTTGGGTGTTGCACTGCTGGCAGTGGTATTCACCGTCGCGGCGGCAATCCCTGCTCACGCTGACAAGCCCGACGCAACCGGTCTGTTCACCGAGTTTCCGCTTGATGGATTCGGAGCGGTTGGCAACACAGCGTTGCAAACCGACGAGCCCGCCGAGGCCACTGCGACGTACTTGGCCATTGGCGATGGCGAAGTCAAAC
Source organism: Rhodopirellula bahusiensis (assembly GCF_002727185.1). Taxonomy (NCBI): domain Bacteria; kingdom Pseudomonadati; phylum Planctomycetota; class Planctomycetia; order Pirellulales; family Pirellulaceae; genus Rhodopirellula; species Rhodopirellula bahusiensis. Next base: position 143,479 of record NZ_NIZW01000016.1, on the reverse strand, counting down.
TGCAGGTGCAGGTGAAACTGCAACCGAAGTGGCACCTCTATTCCACGACCCAGCCCAAAGGCGGACCCAAGCCAACCAAGTTGAGTTTGGTTGATGCGGATTCGGTCAAAGTAACGGGCGTTTGGAAGAGCGACCGTGAACCTCTTCGGAGTGTCTCGGAAGACTTCGGTGGAATCACCGTCGAAGAATTCGAAGACGAAGTCACGTTCACCGCCACCGCCAAAGTCGCGGGTGGGAACGAAGCAATCTCGCAGCTTGGCGAGTTGAAGATTCGCTTGGATGCATTGGCGTGCCTAACCGGTGGCGCATGCATGCCCGTGAACGAAACCTTGACCGCAAAGCTTGTTGGCAAAGTGCCATCGGCAGTCACCAAGCCGACATCGCAAACGATGGCGTCGACAATCTCGAATGACCCGGCAAGTCTGAAGAAACTTCCGGTCGATCCCAAGCAAGCTTTTCGCGACCAAGATTACGTCGTGCGTTGGGAAGCGATCAACTTGACGCCTGAGTTGGAACCCGGCCAAACCGGACTGCTTCGCTTCACCGCGATCCCCGATGCGGGATACCATGTTTACACGTCTTCGGTGAACGACGAGCAATCCAAGACCAACTTCGTGGTCAGCGAAAAATCGGATTTGAAAGTCGGGGCTCCCCAAACGAAATCACGTGCGGTGGATTATGACTTGTTGCCCGGCGTGACCTATCACAAGGGCAACGTGACTTGGACGTTGCCGATTTCGATTCCAGCGGAAGCTTCGGCGGGCCAGCACAAGCTGGTTGGCGGGATCGCTTATCAAGCTTGCACAGACGACAGTTGCCAGCAGCCCAAGGCGATCGAATTTCAAACGGTTGTGAACGTGGCGGGCTCGGCTCCCGCAAGTTCGCAACCCAAACCGATGAACGTCGCTGCGAAGAAACGCATGCTGGTCTTGGATGATGCGGCGACACTCAAATGGGTCGACAGCGATGTATCGCCCGCTCTGAATGCCAGCACAGAGCCAGCTAGCACAGAGCCAGCTAGCACAGAGCCAGCCGCGGCCAAGCCAGAAACAGACGGCACGTCGCGAGTCGCGATGGCCGATGCGTCGACGAGTGGTGCTGCGGCTGCGGGTGCGGCTCATGGCGTCTCCAGCGAGACGGCCGGTGACGAAGCCGTTTCCGATGACAAGGAGAAAGCCGGCACGGCCTTCGGCACGACACTGTTGTTTGCTTTCATCGGCGGGGTGATTCTGAATTTCATGCCCTGTGTTTTGCCGGTTGTCGGTTTGAAGGTGATGAGCTTTGTCCAGCAGGCTGGCGAAGATCGCAAACGAGTCTTCTTCCTCAACTTTGTCTACGCGGTCGGAATTTTGTCCGTGTTCGCGGTCCTGACCGCGCTTGCGGTCGTGTTGTCGTTCAATTGGGGGCAGCAGTTCACGTATTTCCCAGTGCGGCTCGGCCTGACTTTGCTGATGTTCGCGATGGCGCTGAGCTACCTCGGTGTTTGGGAAATTCCCGTCCCCGGAATGGCGGCGGGCAAGACCTCACAAGCTTTGCAGCAACGCGAGGGCTACACCGGTGCATTCTTCAAGGGCGTCTTTGCAACCGTGTTGGCAACGCCCTGCAGTGGACCGTTACTTGGCGGCATCCTGGGACTCACATTTGCGTTGACCAGTCTGCAAACAACAGCGGTCATCATGACGGTGGGTGTCGGTATGGCACTGCCCTATCTGATGATTGGCATTTGGCCGTCCTTGGTGGCTTGGTTGCCAAAGCCTGGCACTTGGATGGAAACGCTAAAGGAGTTTCTCGCGTTTTTGTTCCTCGGAACGGTTGCGTTCTTCTTCAATCAATTCAGTGACGGCGACAAGCTACCCGTGTTCGTAGCCTTGATCGGAGTTTGGTTTGGTTGCTGGATCATCGGCAAGGTTCCCAGTTGGAGCAGCCTGCAATCGCGATTGTATGCGTGGTCGGGCGGCGTGGCCTCAGCCATGATCATCGGGTTCGCCGCGTTCCAATGGTTGGGGCCCGCACCTGAACCAGCCGAAGGTGTGAAGACGATCGCGTGGCAACCTTATGACGAAGCCAAGTTGAATCAGTATCAAGCGGAAGGACGCACGGTCATGATTGACTTCACCGCCAAGTGGTGCGTGAACTGCATCGTGAACTACAACGTCGCTCTTAACACCGAACCGACTCGTCAGTTGATCGAAGAATTGGACGCGGTGCCGATGTTGGCCGATTGGACGGACCAAGATGCTGAGATCGAGGCAAAGCTCAAGGAGCTGCAAAGTCGATCGATTCCGGTGTTGGCAATCTATCCTGGGAAGTCACCTGCCGAGCCAATCGTGCTGCGTGATTTGGTCTCGCAGCAGATGGTGTTGGATGCTTTGGAAGACGCCGGTCCGAGCGTGTCAGGTAGTGCAGCGAACGTCGCCATTCGTGATCGATCGAATGCAAACGCTGACGATCTGAGTATGGCACCCGCCGTGGCTGGAATGGCAACCCGGTGACATCCGAGGCGGATGACACCATCGCCGCGATTGCTTCGCCGATGACTCCCGCACCGCGCGGGATCGTTCGGTTGTCGGGCCACGACTGCGTCGATGTGCTGTGCCGCATGGACGTGTTGAACAAGGACGAAGCCACTGGTCGACGTCCGTTTCGAAGCTCGAAAAAGCTCGCTCTCGGTGATCCGCTTGGTGCGATCGAGGTCGATGTGATGGTTTGGCCCACGCAGCGCAGTTACACGGGCCAGCCATCGGCGGAGTTGCATCTGATCGGATCAGCACCGCTGCTGCAGTCCAGTTTGGACGCGGCAATTCGGGCGGGGGCGAGAGCTGCTCGTCCAGGCGAATTCACCATGCGATCGTTCCTGGCCGGGCGTCTGGATTTGACGCAAGCCGAAGCGGTGCTGGGCGTGATCGAAGCGGAGGATCGCGGCACGCTCGATCAAGCGCTCTCGCAATTGGCCGGCAATCTTTCGCGACCGTTGCAAGCGGCTCGCTCGACTTTGTTGGACCTGTTGGCCGATGTCGAGGCCGGGTTGGACTTTGTCGACGAAGACATCGAATTCATTTCCGACGAAGCACTGGTCCAACGGCTGGGCGAACTTCAGTCGCTGCTGTCACAGACCCGTTCGCAACTCAGCGATCGTGGTGGTGCGTCGCCTACGATTCGCGTTGTCTTGCGAGGGTTGCCTAACGCGGGCAAAAGCAGATTGCTGAACATGCTGTCTCGCACCGAGTCGGCCATCGTCACCGATCAAGCCGGGACGACTCGTGATTTGGTGACCGTTGAATCGAGCTGGGGCGGTCATTCGTTTCAGTTGATCGACACGGCGGGTTTGGAATCTCGCGAAGAGTCTGACCCGGAGGCACCGATCTCTCAGGAAGCTCAGCTGCAAGCGGCGGAAGCGGCACGCGGAGCCGACGTGCATATCTGGTGCATGGATGCGACTCTTGGCGACGGTTTTGAATGGTTGAAACATCCCGACGCGGTCCTGCCGGATTCGAAACGATCGGCGGAGTTGATTTGTGTTGCGACCAAGCGAGATTTAGTGCCGGCAGGCTGGGACGGTGATTCGATGCAGGCTGATTTGGCCGTGAGCAGTGAGTCGGGTGCCGGTGTTGAATCGCTGATCGAACGGTTGGTTGCATTCGCAGAGAGACGTGACGCGGGGGAAACGGGCAGCGTGATCGGCACCGCGGCACGTTGCCAAGACTCGTTGGCTGCCGCGATCGATCATTTGGGCCAAGCGGTTCAGTGGACCGAACAATCGGCGGGGCATGAACTGGTTGCCGCGGAGATGCGTCTTGCTGTTGAGGCGATCGGTGAAGTGACCGGCCAGGTTTACACGGACGATATCCTGGACCGCGTGTTCGGACGATTTTGCATTGGCAAGTAGTTCGCTTGTAGGGGCTGAATAGTATCAGCCGAAGTTCGCTCTCACCGGTTTTCGCGATGCAACCAGGCCTAACGGCCATCGGCTAACGGGTGCAGTTTGGAAAAGTGATTTGACCTGCCGGCCACTGCACGAAGGTCGCCGAATGCCTACGATGCCATGTGAGGTGAGCGAGTACATTCCCTTGAAGTTGAACGGAGAAGAACGATGACCGAGCGAGCTGTGTTAGCGGGTGGTTGTTTCTGGGGTATGCAGGATCTGATTCGCAAGTTGCCTGGCGTTGAGTCGACCCGGGTGGGATACACCGGGGGCGAGGTGCCCAACGCGACGTATCGCTATCATGGCAACCACGCCGAAGGGATTGAGATTGTCTTCGATCCTGAGAAAACGAGTTACCGTCGCTTGCTCGAGTTCTTCTTCCAAATCCACGATCCAACGACGCCGAACCGCCAGGGCAATGATCGCGGTCCGTCGTACCGTTCCGCGATTTACTACGTTGACGAGGCACAGAAGCAAACGGCCATCGACACGATTGCGGACGTGGATGCGTCTGGGCTATGGCCGGGGAAAGTGGTCACCGAGGTCGAGCCGGTGAGCGACTTTTGGGAAGCGGAACCGGAGCACCAGGACTATCTCGAGAAGGTGCCCAATGGATACACGTGTCACTTCGCTCGGCCTGATTGGGTGCTTCCCAAACGAGCGGCCGCGGAGTGACAAGCGATTGATCACTCTTCTTCGTCGGCAGGTGTGGCCGTTGGATCATCGACCGGAGCCAAGATGGCTTCGATTTCGATTTCTTCCCCCTTGCGAATCACCTTGAATGTCTGGGTGGAGCCAACAGGTTGCCGTTCAATCGCTTCGCGAAGATCGATCGGTTTGCTGAATTCTTGGCCCGCGAATTCCGTGATCACATCCAACTGTTTCAAACCTGCTCGATCGGCTGAGCTGTCGCGAATGATCTGATAGACCAGCACGCCCATGCCCTCGGTCAACTGAAACGTTTTTGCCATCTTCGCTGTCAGTTCCACCATCGTGATTCCGATCGTGGAACGACGAACGGTTCCGTGCTGAGCCAATTCGCGAGCGATCCATTTGGCTTGATCGATCGGCACGGCGAAACCGATGCCTTGGTAGCTTCCGTTGCGAGTCGCGATGGCGGTGTTGATCGCGATCACGTTTCCATCCAGGTCAACCAACGGGCCGCCTGAGTTACCCGGGTTGATCGCAGCGTCGGTTTGCAGCAATCGACTGCGGCGGATGCGTTCGAGAGATCGGTTCTTCGCGCTGATGATGCCGGCACTGACTGTTGCATCCAGTTTGAATGGACTGCCGATCGCGAGCACCCAATCGCCGATGTCCAGGGTTTTTGAATCTCCGTACTGGGCGATTTTCAATGGTTCGCTGGACGTGACTTGAAGGACTGCGATGTCGCTGGCGGGATCGCCGTGGACTTTCTCCGCCTTCAATTCGATTTCACCGGGCAGTTGAACAACGACCTTCTTCGCATTCGCGATCACATGATTGTTCGTCATCACCCAGTAGATCGATTGGTCGCTCTCTTCGTCGCGATCAGCTGAGTCAGCGAAAGGATTGATGATTACGCCGGAGCCCAGGCCGCTGAGTTCGAACTCACCGTCTTCGGATTGCTTCGGAGGTGTCGGGCCGACTGGATCGTCAGGTGATTCTTCATCGCTTTCTTCCTCCTCTTCATCCGGCGAATCGCCAGTGAAGGATTGGTTCTGCCCGTAGGAGAACACCGTCACGACGGACGGGTTGGCTTCCCGAGCCGCATCACGGAACGCTCGCGAAAGTGAGCGGGCGCTGTCTTGAGCGGTTTCGTCCGCGTGGACGGCGTGCAGACTGGTGAACAATGCCGCGATGGTTAGCAATGCGAGCAAGGGGAGTTTTGCCAGCGAGCGATTCGGTTGGGTGGTCACCGTTCTGGGGGCCGGGCGGGAAGCGTCAATATTCAAAAGCATTGCGGGAACACTTGGAACCAATGGAGGTGGTTGGGAGGATCTGACATGTTAACGCGCCCGATTCCGTTTCGGACTGGCGGAACGGCCGGTATTGGGAACGCGTTGTGTTAAAATGCGACGTTGACGCTGCGATTGCCGAGGGCGATGGCGTCCGAGGTGCTCTCGATGCGTGTTGTCGCATTGCTTCACGGAATTTTCTGGGTACTCTATTGGGACTTGATGGCGGAATCTGCACCTCTCTTCGGCGAGCCTACTTCCTTGTCTCTCTATCCTGCCATGACCGATGTTCATAGTCACGTGTCTGAAATCGATCCGCCTAGCGATGAAGATGTCCAGCGATTGATCCAGGCAGCCATTTCGGCTCGCGATCACGCTTATGCGCCTCAAAGTCACTTTTACGTCGGGGCCGCACTGCTGACCCATGACGGTCGCATCGTCGAAGGATGCAACGTCGAAAACGCGAGCTATTCGCTGACACAGTGTGCTGAACGCACCGCTGTGTGTACCGCCGTGGCGGGTGGTTACCGGATGTTCCACGCGGTTGCGATCGCCAGCATCGGTGGCGCGATGCCGTGCGGAGCCTGCCGACAAGTGCTGGCGGAATTTGGATCGGACTTGTTCGTCTACACGATCGATGTGATCGATGGTGACCAACAAATGCGCCGTCTGTCTGATTTGTTGCCTGACGCGTTTTCGACGTCAAACATTCCAAAGCGATAAACGCGGACGCTCCTGTAATTTCGCTGACGATGGTGTTTGGGCGACAAAGTGTCCAAGTGAACGCTCAGGTCAATTCAGTGACTTTGCCATCGCTGTCGGCAAATGATTCGGCGGGCACATCCAGTTGCTGAAGCATGGTGACGAACAGGTTCGACAGCGGGCGATCTTCGTGTGAGATTTCTTGCTGCCACGGTTCGCGGCCACCGTCCCATGCACCACCCTGCGGGCTGGCACCCGCATTGTTGAGATATTGCCCGTGCTTGAATCCCATGTTCTTGCCGCCGGCCAGAATCAACGGGTAGTTGCGAGACAGGTGGAAGGCACTTGATGCGGAGCCAAACAGCAACAGCGTGTTGTCCAGCATCGATCCGCGTCCGGCTGGCTCTTCGGTCGCTTTGAGCTTGCCGACAAAACGTCCGAATTCCTCATTGAGGAACTGGCAGTAGATCGCGAAGTTTTTCCAACCACCCGGGTTCTTGGTTTCGTGTGAGAGTTGGTGCGAGAGGTTCATACCAACCGCGCGTGCCAAATGGTCGCTGATGCCCACCCCATTTTCACGACCGATTTGATAGGTGGCGACGCGCGTCGAATCGGTTTTGAACGCCAAGTAAATCATCTCGAACATCGTCTGCAGATACTGACGCGGTTCGTCCGGAGTCAGGTTGAGGTTCAAGTGATCGGCGTTCACGGTCGGTAGAGGCGTGTTGAGCCAATGCTTTGCCTTTTCGACTTTGATCTCCGCTTCACGAACGGAGTCGAGGTATTCATCCAAACTGGATTGGTCGCTCGATGAAAGTGTCTTGCGAAGCGACTGAGCATCGGCCAGCAGGTCATCCAGTGCACTTTGGCTGATAGCAAGTCGGCGGGCGGCGTCCTCATCGCTCTTGACGAACAACATGTCAAAGATGCGTTTGGGCCGGTTCTCCGCTGGGATGGCTCGACCGTTTCGATTGAACGAAAGTGTGTGTGTGCCACGTGGTGTCCCGGTGCCGCCATCGGTCGACATGACCAATGAAGAATACCGGGTTCGGTTGCCCACGTGCTCTGCGTAGATCTGGTCGAGCGAAATGTTGTTCTTGTAGGGACCGTTGGATCCTGTGTCGGCGGCGGTCAAGAATTGGTCGGCGTTGGAGTGCCCGTGGACACTTCTTGATTTGGGGTGTGAGAATCCCGACAGGATGCTGATCTCATCTCTCAGCGGCTCCAGCGGTGACAACGCCTTGGTGAATGTGAAGTCGTTTCCGGCGCCGTGTGGGAACCACGACCAGTCTTGATAGGCCGGGTCTTTCGCCAGCGGCATGGGCACGCCATCGGGAAAGTAGAAGCACGCCAATCGTTTGGGATCCGCAGGCGTTTCCGATGCTCGCACGGCGGACATCGCAACGGATTCGAACAGAGGCAATGCCAAGGCCACCCCGGTTCCGCGAAGAAAGCGACGTCGGTCCAAGCCGTTTAGATTCAGTGTCATCAAAAGTTCCTTCAGGACGGTGATCTTGGCGAGAGCAGTTTGCGCGGGTGCAAAAGGGGACGGGGGTCATTTTGATTGGAACAGGTCGCTGGCGACCAGTTGTTGGATCATCGTTCCGAGGCCATCGCCACGTTGGCGGACTTCGGCGGTGATTTGATCGACGTGGACATGATCCGAAAACGTCAGCGGTCGTCCCAGTGCGTAGGTCGCCAGTTTGTGGACCATCGCGCGAACGAATTGGTCTTGGCGATGTTCGAGCAGGTAGCGTTTGAGGCCTTCCACACCGTCGAGTTCTTGTTGATTGAACAAGGTGGCAGATGCGACGACAGGTTTTCCGCTGATCGAATCTCGCCAACGGCCAACCGCGTCGTAGTTTTCAAACGCGATGCCCCAGGGGTCGATCTTCGAATGACAAGACATGCAAGCGGGATGGTTGCGGTGATCTGCCATCCGCTCGATCAACGTCATTTTCGCGATTTCAGGATCGGCCAAGTCAATCTCAGGGACCGCGGGCGGTGGCGGAGGCGGCGGATCGTTCAGGATGCTCTCCAGCAACCACACGCCGCGTTTGAGTGGGTGTGAGTCGGTGCCGTCCGAGTTCATCGCGAGCAGGCCGGCCTGTGTGAGCAAACCACCTCGTCGTGGATCTGAGTTCAGCGACACTCGGCGAAAGTGATTGCCATGGACGTTCGGGATTTGATAGTGCCGAGCCAATCGTTCGTTGACCATCGCGAAATCGGCGTGGATGAATTGCAGGACGCTTTCGTTTTCGTGTAGCAGTTCGTGAAAGAACGCGATCGGTTCCCGCTGCATGGCTTCTTTGAGCAGCGGGCTGAGTTTGGGCTTGGTTTCTTTGACGTTGAGGAAGTCCAGCAGTTGCAAGTCGAGCCACTGGTGGACGAAGTGTTCGCTGAAGCGTTCCGCCTTTGGATCCGCCAACATGCGATTGACTTGAGCGCTGAGTTGCTCGGCGGATGACAACTGGCCATCTCGCGCCAGTTCAAGCAGTTCCGTATCGGGAACGCTGCACCACAAGAACAACGCCAACCGCGTCGTCAGTTCATTGGACGACAAACGGTCGGCAGTCTCGGCAGAGTTGTTGGTTTCGGCGGAGCGGACGACATATAGGAAGTTGGGCGACGAGAGAATGGAGGCAAGCACTTCCGAGATCGCTTCTTCCATCGATTCGCATTGATCGCGAATTGCGTTGAACAGTTTGAGTTTGCGTTCGAGTTCGGCCTCGGTCGGCGGACGTCGCCAAGCTCGATGCATGAACGCGGCCAAAACTTCTTTCGCGTAAAGCGGTTCGTTGTCGTGATGTTTGCTGGCGATGAAGATTTGTTGGTGCGATTCAGGTGGCCAGTGATCATTGACCGGAGCGACCACTTCAACATGGTCGATTTGAATGGCGGATTTCGAGACCGAGCTGTTGATGAACCGGATGTACTCCGACGGACTGGGCATCGATCCCATTTTCGACACACCGCGGACGGAGTTGCGTGGGTAGATGTCGCCCAGCGGAATGTCCCACTCATAGATTTGCGGTTCATCCGGTGATGCTTCCACCAGTTGGTCGGCGCCGCTGATTCGCATGTCGGCACGGCCTTCGTTGCTGGCTCGCCATCCGAATTCCAGTTGCAAACTGGGTGGATGCGATTCGCCGGATGAGTCCTCTTCAGGCAGCCAAGAGGCACGGACACGAACTCGCATGACGCCTTGGTTGGGGAGTTGGTCACCCAGTTCGACAATCAGTTTTTGATTGCGTCCGCCGGGCAATACGGCGACGTGGTCGAACGTGGGCGGCATGACTCGCGGTGCATCTTCGGACGTCATGGCATAGCGTGCACCGTTGTAAGCCCAATTCGCCGAGACCTTTTGCCCGTTGGTCAGGTTTCGGTAGTGGGTGTTTCGCGGAGTCGTTTGAAAGGTTGCTCGGAGAGCGTCGACTTCTTGTTTTTGCTTGTCGGGATCGTCTTTGAATTTCTCGGCAACCTGATCGAGTTTGGACTGTTGTTGGTGCCTGTCGACTTGGCTGTTCTGCTTCATGCTGATGCTCCAGTGCACTGGAGCGGGGCGGTCGCCCAGCACGATGGCTCGGTCGAGAGCTTGCCGAGCGAGTTGGCGATAGGTGTCCAACTGCTTGACGGTCATGTGCAGCATTTCAGAACTGTTTTGAAAGCCGTCGTCTGAGTGAGCTTCGGGCGGCAAGTCTTTCGCGAATTCGTAGGGTAGGCCGAGGAGATCTTGCAACGCGTGGTTGGTTTCGTAACGCGTCAAACGACGGAACGAGGAATGGCCGCCGGTGGCTCGCCGAAACGTGGACGCGACTTGAATTTCGCCCGACAACCATTCCACGACGGTGCTGCGATCATCGTCGTCCATGTCGACTTCGTCCGGCGGTGGCATCTCGCCATTGCTGAGGACGGCCAGGACTTCCACCCACCAATCGACGTCGTCGCCTTTCAACAGATTGGGGTCGAGCGTGTCGACTCGAATGTTGCCCTCTTCATTCCCGGGACCATGGCAGTCGACGCAGGACTCTTCCAAGATCGGTGCAATGACATCGCGGAAAGTTTGCAGGTCAGCCTTGGGCGTTTTCGTTTTGGCCGGACGGGAAGTGGGCTCGAGGTATTTCGAGTGGCTGGCGCCGGTCCGCTTGATTTCTTCCAACGACCGAGAAGGTGCCGAAGCGGGGGATCGCTCTTCCGCGGCTAGGAAACTTCCCGACAGGCACACCACGCACAGCAATGTGAACTGTGCACGCGCATTCGCATGGAATGGTTGAGCGAACATGGGCGGGGTTTGGGAAGGCGGGAGGGAGGAGCGTCCAGGAAGGCGATCTGTCAACGATGAGACGGATGCCAACTCGGAGTAAAAGCAAAAGGCGGGGACTTTCTACGCTCGATCCGGTGGAGTTTCATTATGCGCGGTGGGGCAAAGCGTTTCAATCGAAACAGCCATGAAGTTGCCAATCAGACGGATGATTGAGGTCGCGAAAAATCCACCAACGTGTCCCGTTGTCCAGTTCCACTCGGAAGTAATCGCGGCGAACCATCGGGCCTTGCCACCATCGTGTTTCGATTCGTTCGGGACCCCAATGTTGATGCACGTGCCACACTCGGCCACGAAAACGAAACTTGGGTGGAAACTGGTTTTCACCGACGGGGTCTTTGCCATGGCCCAACGGTGTGAGCCGCTGAGGTGTTGAATGCAATTGAAGCGGCCGACGTCCGGCATCATGGGCGGTTGGCACTCCGTTGCGAATTCCGCCGCCGTGACGAGCGTTGGATTCGTCGTGCGACTCGGTAGCGGAAGTGCCTTTGGATTTTGGCCGACGCCGCGGTCGGGCGGTTGCGAGTTTGCGACCCTTTGTTTGTGTCAGCGGAAAATCGGTGACGGTGTCCTCAGGCAATGGATCACGATTGAGCCGGACCCCTCGCACGGATTCTTCGCCCAGTCGCCCGCTCAATGAATCGATCAAACGAGCGATGTCGGTTTGACGTGTCCAATCGGTTTGGGTGTCGTTTTCGAAGCCGGGCCCGAAGATGGACGGTTGGGTACTGGCCAGCATCGCGTCTTGCAGCACGTCCAGCCGGAGGTGCGAAACCTTGGATTGGCAGGCATGCGATTCAAACGCGCCGATCATCAGATTGCTGAGGTGATTCAGGTCCAGCGTCGGCGAGAACAGTCCAGATTCCAATGTCACCGACGGCGACTCGGTGAAGTCGAGTTGGCATCGCAAACGCAGCACGCCTCTTCCCAAGGGACGCAAGGACGCGGTGGCGGAATCGATCAAGCGAATGATGCGATCACGAATCAGGTCGACCGCGTCGGTTGGGTATTCCAGTTCAAGTGCGGCGGTGTGTTCGGTGGGAATGTCGATTGCGAGGATGGGTTCGTCGACTTCGCCGAGTGCTTGGGCGATGCGGTTGCACAACCCTTGGCCAATGCGAGTGGCCAATCCGTTGCGTGGCAGTTGCAATAGCGAGCCGATGGTTTCGATGCCCAATCGTTGCAAGGTTTCCACATCCGTTGGGTTCAAACGCAAAGCGGATGGCGGCAACGTTTGCAGTGCTTCGCGGGTGCGATCGGCGGGTGCCAAGAAGAAGTCAAAATGGCTTTTGGCGGGGGCTTTGTTTTGAGTTTGAGACGGCGCGTGGGTTGCCAAAGCCCAGGCTGCGCCGAGCGTGCTGGCGATGGCCAAGCGAGCTTTCAGGTGACGACGTTTGAGAATGGTGGCCGCGGCGGAGAGCAACCCTGGTTCATCGTCGAATAAATGAGTGACGCCTTCGATCTCTGCCACGAGCGCTTCGGGGTCATGGCGAAAGCGTCCAGCCCATTTGAATCGGTCGAGTGTTTCGAGTGCGATCTGCGGGCACAGATGGCTTTGCAGTTCCGTCGCCAGTGAGTGCAACGCACGGCGATCAGCGACGCGATCGTGTTCGTCAATGATCGCCGCTGGGATGGGCGAGACGTTCTGGTTCGCGACGTTTCGGCTGGAGTTGTGTTGATCGGCCAGCGTGCTTGTGATGTCGACGGCTTGTGCGATCGGCATGCCCAAACGCACACCCATGGACGCTGCGCGTGAGCAGTTTGCTGCCACGATTCGTCCGCGACGCGGGTCGGCGTGCCAGAGGATTAGCGGTGCGGTGGCGGTGGCTTGGGGGCTGGGAGGGTGAACGCTGAGTTCAGGCTCGGCCCTCCCCTCGCTTCGCTCGACCGTCCCAGAGGGAGGGTGAAGTGACGAGAGGCGGATGCTTCGCTCGACGCTCCCGGAAAGAGGGCGGAGTGAGGAAGGGGCGACGTTTTGATCGGACTTCTCGGAGGGAGCTTTATCCTGCGGCGCGGCGTTTGGGTTCTCGTGGAGGATTCTCTCGGCGCGTCGACGTTGGACGGGCCAGTTGGGCAGCCAAATGCACAGCAGCCTTTTCATGAGTGTTTGCCGTGGATGTGTCAGTGGTTGCGGTGTCACCAGCCGGGTTCGAGTGGGAAACAGGGTTCGAGCGAGCAGCGAGGAAGGGCCGCGAATCCAAATCGTGCAGCATCGCGTCGGGAGTGACGGCCAAGAAAGCTTGTCGGGCCACGCTGGTTTTGGCTCGGGGCATCGTCACGTGAGTCACCCGGAGATCACGATAGCGACGAAGGTTGATGGGTGGCAAAGCGGAACGTGATCGGGGAAGCGGAACGATTTGTTCGGGCTTCGCTGGAACCGATCGAACGTGCCAGCGAACCGATGCAAACGATGGTTGTCGGCCTGCCGACGCGGTCCGCACGAGCAGGCCTGGTGTTTGCCCGGTTTCAGCGGCGAGCTGCAATCGGCGAGCGTCTCGGTCGTTCAGGTTCCATGGCAACATCGACCACACCGCGGCGACGGAGCCACAACGCAGGGCTTGGTCGAGCGTCCACACCGCGTCACGCCGGTTGGTGACTCGGCACCAAACGATTCGCTCCGCGGGGATGCCACAAGCGACTGCGGCGGGCGCATGAAAATGGCCGCCGGGATCGACGACGATCATGGGCCCGTCGTGGTGAGCGTGGGTCGGCGGATGATCGTGGTTTGGTGAATGACGCTGGGGAGCCGTTCCCAACATCTGGGCCGCGGCGAGCAAGGAAAGCGTGCCTGCTCCGCCGCCTTCGGTTTCTGCGATCCATTCATTGATCGTGCCCCGCCGCATCCCGCCGCCGGGCAACCACGAATCCAACGCCGAGGAACCGGTCGAAAACCGCGGGGTGGAATTGGTGGTGACAAGCGGGTCAGAGATCGCTTCGGTTTGGCGACGCAGTTTTTGCAGCAAGCCTTCGCGGGTGCTGGGTTGCTGCTCGGCCCTCCCCTCGCTTCGCTCGACCCTCCCAGAGGGAGGGTGAAGTAAGGAAGAGGGAACGCTTCGCTTAACGCTCTCGGAGGGAGAGTGAAGGTTGGAAGCACTGGGATTCGCCAGGCCAGAAAACGGCTCGACTCTCTTGGAAGGAGAGGGAGTCTGGGGGGCTGCGTGACGACGCTTGGGGATTGAGGTTACAGTGGAAGGAGCCACTGGTTCTTCCCAAAAAGCAAAGGTTTGCTGTTCGGGAGCCTGCTCCAACACGCTGGTTGACGCGGTCAAAGGGCGTGGAGCGGAGATGTTTTCGGTGGAAGTGCTGTTCGGCATCGTCTTGTTGCCTGCCTCGTTTGGTCAGTCCATTGATCCTAGCAAACATTTGCTAGCAAATCCCTTTTTTCGCGAGAAATCACCCTCGCCGATTTCACATGCTCCAGAAAATCCGCTGGTTTTTGTCGTTGGCGGCCGTCTTGGTCGTCGTCATCGTGGCGTTTCAAAACCAGGACGCGGTGCCACTTACGATTCTGTTTTTCAGTGGTGAATACCCACTGACGTTGCTGCTGCTGGGCTTTTCCGGCGTCAGCTTTGTGTTGGGGTGTTTGATGACCGCTTGGAGAATCCGCAGTCGCCACAAGGCTCAAGCGACCCGGGAATCCGAAGCCAAGAAAGCTTTGGCGTCCGAATCCAAGAAACCAGAAGCTTCTGTGAAAGAGGCGTCGTCCACGAAGAAGAAAGGGATCGCGGGCAACGAATCAGCCGAAGCTTCCATCGGCTTGGATCAGGAAGCGACCTGAACGTTGTCGTCAGCGGCGTCAAAGTCACTGGCCTTTTGTTGCGAGGCGGCGCGGCGTCGAGCAACCAAGTCATGGCGACGCAAAACGGCTTGGGCCAGATCGCCGATTCGCTGGATGGGACGTTCGGTGGAAGCCCGTTGAGCTTCGATCTGTTCTCGACCTTCGCGAATCAGAGCGGCAAGGGCCAGCAGCGTGTTGTCGGACCCATTGGAGGTGTTGTTGGTTTTTGGTGCCGCGGCCGCTGGTGCCGGTGCGATCACGGGGGAGATCGGTGCGATGGCGTCGAAGAGAGAAAGCTGAGTCATTCGAAAAACCTTCGTCAGTGGGGCGGGAGGCCGGAGCGACGTGCGGGTCACGTCTCACTGAAAAGATTGTTCGCAAGGTCCGTGACACGTTTGGTCACGCGGGAACAGCGTCGGATTGTGACGGTTGTTTTGGATTCACTGGCAGGGGGTGATCGATCTCCCCGGTTGTGCGTAAAGTGTTTGCCTTGAGTGACTTGGGGAATTACTGTGGCCGCTGCTTTCTGCCCGTTGTGGCTGCCGGTGCATTGCAATTGCGTGGCGGACACGGCGGTTGATTTCTAATCTTCCCCACACCTTGCCACCCCAGTTTGTTGGCTTGCCGACGGTCTCCACTGCCGTTGATGAGCGATCTGGTGCGTGAGCGCTGCACCTTCGGGCGTTCCCTTGCTCTGGAAACCAACACCTTCGTCCGCCGTTAAGCAAACCACTCGCACCTGGGCCGTTTCATTGGCCGCCGTGGGTTCGATCGCTTTGGCAACGTCGCTGGTTTGCGTCGTGACCGAAACCACTCGCTTGATGTTGGTTTTGTCATCGATCGGCCGCGCCGAGATTGCTTGGATCAACTCAGGCGTCGCGGCAACGTTGTCGGTGGCAACGATCGCATATGCGTTCCCCATTTTCTCGCGAGCCTTTGGTGAGCGGGCGAAACACTGGTTTCCCACGCTGACTCGTCGCAAGTTGCGGTTGTCGGATTTGGCGACCGAGCGACGCGCGCTTCGTGGATGTCTGATCGTGCTCGCAGCATTTCCACTGCAAACGAGTTTGGCTCACTCGGTGATGGTGCGATCCACCCGGGGAGACACCTTTGAGCCGATCGTGTCGGCCTGGTGGTTCCTGTTGCTGGCGATTGTGATGATGGCCGTGGGGGCACTGGTTCACTTCCGATTGCCCCAGATTTACTTGAAATGTCGTTTTGAATCGTTGCTTAACGGGCTTCGACATTACCCACGCGGTGTTGCACTTCGAAGTTTCATCGCCCAGTGGGACAACCCAACCCGCGAGATTTACACGGCGTGTCGAGTCAGTCGCAGAGTCGCGTGGGCCTATCGCGTGGGCATCTTGATCTCCGCCGCGTGCTTCACCGCCGCCGGTTGCTTGCTCGCACGAGTCGAGTTGCCTTGGATGCTTGATGAATTGGGGACCGTGATCGCGATTGCCAGCGTTTTCAGTTTGTGGCCGACCGCGACGCGAATGGTGAACTGGAGCGGTCTGGTTTTGGACCCCATTTGCGGGGACCCAGACGAATTCGACGATTACGAGTGAGACCCACCCTCGTGTGAATTGATGCACACGGGTGAAAACCTGCTGAGTCGGCTACAATTGTCCACGTCATTGCCAAGAGGCGATCAACGAGACGTTTGACGGGACCAGGAGGCAGACGGTTGGAATTCCTCGAAATCGAATGGTGCACGCCGTTGTACCAGGAGGCATTGGATCTAAGGCATCGCGTGCTGCGCGAACCGCTGGGGCTCCGATTGACGGCCGAGGAATTGGACGGCGAATACGCTGATTTGCACTTTGGATTGCGGAATGGAACGGAGAATCTGGCGGCGGTCTTGTCAGCGAAACTTCTGACGTCCAGTGCGGTCAAACTGCGGCAAATGGCGGTTGATCCGGACCAACAAGGCGAAGGTCTCGGTGCAAAGTTGTTGGTCGAAGTCGAGACCGCGTTGGAACAACGGGGGTACACCCAATTTCAGTTGCACGCCCGAGAGACCGCGATTGGCTTCTACGAAAAAGCGGGCTACACCGCGGTGGGAGAAACCTTCACGGAAATTTCTCTGCCGCATCGAAAGATGGTGAAGCCTCATGACGACGCCTGAACCATCCACCGCCGACCTCGTTTCGGATTTGATGAATCGTTGCCGTGTCGCCTCCTTGGCCACGCAAATGTCGGGCGTGGATTCTTCCCCGCGGCCGTACGTGTCGCTCGTCACGGTGGCTCGAGTTGGCGAGACGTCGATCGCGATGTTGCTGAGCGGATTGGCAAAGCACACTCAGAACTTAGCGAAGTGCCCTGCCGTATCGCTCTTGTTGTGCGACCAGACATCACCCGATGCCGACCCAATGGCTGCGGAACGCGTCACCTTGATGGGCCAAGTCGTTCGCTTGCCTCATGAAGATGATATGAATGTTCGCGATGCCTTCTTGCAGAAACACCCCAATTCGCGAATGGTGGCGGGGTTTGGGGATTTCTTTTTTCACCTGATGCACATTGAAGAGTGTCACGTGATCGCGGGATTTGGGCGTATCGAAACGCTCCCGTCTTCTAGTCTTCGGGTTTGACGGACCCGACCTGTTCCTATTTCGCTTCTCCCCGTTTTGATCGATCGTTCATGAATTCACCGTCTTTTCCTTCCGACGATGCAGCGGAGAAGCAACCTGGATCTGAGAACTTGTCCAATTTTCGTGTGGCCAACCCACCTGATAGCGCGCAGCTGACTCAGTTTGTGACCACAATCAAGAACGCGGAACAGCAGGTCGGCGAGAACATCATCGAAGCGTTGAAGCATCCAGGTTGCGTCGCTGTGTTGACCACCGCGGTCTTGGGACCGGATGGTCAGCAACGTGTCTTGTCGATGGCTCTGGACTCTGATCGCATGAGCCAAGTGCAAGAGATCCTCGACTCCTCCGTGGAAGAACGTGAAGACGAAGAACGTTGCTATGGTTTTCATTGCTTGGTCAAAACAAAGGCCGAAAAGGGACAACCGGGCACCGACCAGGCAGGCATCGAACAGAAAAGCATGGACCAGGCAAGCACAGACAAGGCGGAACAAACTCGAACGAATTGATTGAATCCGGCGTCTTTTACGAAGCCCTGGTTCAACCGGAACTCCTTTGCATTTCACTTGTCCTCTCATCTTGAGTGATTCGTTTTGTATTCTCCTGCTCAACAAGTGACGCCTGAAACGGAAACGTTGACAGCGTCCCAAAGTCCCAAGTCCAATTTGCCGGACGAGCTGCAGCTCCCTTGGCGTCATCTTCAAGAGGTTTCCACGCGATTGCGTCAGGTCATCCGCGGGAAAGATGATGTGATCGAGGCCGTCTTGATCGCACTCTTGGCGGAAGGATCCGTGTTGCTCGAAGACGTCCCTGGCGTGGGCAAGACGACGCTCGCGAAATCTGTTTCGCGACTGATCGATCTGGAATATCAACGTATTCAGTGCACCCCTGACTTGTTGCCGGCGGACATCTTAGGTGGCCCGATCTACTTGCAGTCCAAAGGCGAGTTTGAGTTTCGACCCGGACCGGTGTTTTGCAATCTGTTGGTGGCGGATGAAGTCAACCGAGCTTCACCGCGAACGCAAAGTGCGTTGTTGGAAGCGATGGCGGAATCTCAGGTCACGATCGATGGTGACCGCTATGACTTGAAGCATCCATTCATGGTGATTGCGACGCAGAACCCAGCCGGATTCGAAGGCACTTTCCCGTTGCCGGAATCACAGCTTGACCGGTTTTTGTTTCGTTTGTCGATGGATTACCCCGACACGGATAGCGAAATCGATTTGTTGCTGGAGCAATCCGAAGCTGAACCAGTCGAAGGTCTGCAGCCAGTCATGCAGGCCGAAGAGCTGACGCACTTGCAAACCTGGGTGCGTCAAATTCAAACGGATCGAAAGGTCGCGGCCTATGTCGTCGCCTTGGCCACCGCGACGCGACAAGATTCTCGATTGCGTGTGGGATGCAGTCCACGGGGCAGCAAAATGTTGATGCGTGCATCCCAGGCTCGCGCTGTGTTGATGGGCCGTGACTTTGTCTTACCCGATGATGTGCAGCAATTGGCAACGGCGGTCTTGGCTCACCGAGTGAGCACGCGTCACGGAACCGCGACATCGAACGAGAGTCGTCAAATCGTTGCGTCCATCGTGGATCAAGTCCCCGTCCCGGTTTGAAAGGTGACCAATGAAACGGGAAGCCTCTGCATCGCGGAAAACGCATTGGTCGCGAAGACGCTTGTTGTTGAAAGCCCTTCGATGGTGCAATCCCATCGTTTGGTGGTTGGCGCTGCGCCGGAGCATGACCGGTGGATCGGTGACCTTGCTGCTAATGGGAATCGTGTCGCTGAACATTGTCTGGGGCTATCCATGGATGGGAACGTTCGCCGCCTGTTTCGCAATGTTCGTGGTTGGTTGGGTGATCAACCGAATCATGTCACCTCGTTTGAAGGTGACGTTGGATGTTCCATTGGCGGTTCGAGCGGGTGAGAGCTTTGTGGCTCGCGTCTCACTGATTCACCAAGGTCGCTTGCCCGCAATGAGCTTGTGTGTGGGATTGGATCCGAGCCGCCGAAAAAATGGTCGGCGAGACATTGAGATGCCCTTGGATGCGTCGGCGATGCAGTGGATTCCTGAGATCGCCTCGGGTGCGACGGCAACGTTGGAGCAATCGTTGACGTTTCTCAGGCGGGGTGTGCATGAGATGCCGCCTGCGCGAGTCGAATCGTTGTTTCCCTTTCATTTGTTTCGGTCGACGCAGTGGATCGACAGTGGCGAGTCGATGGTGATCACACCGAGGAGGCTCGATTGGGACAGCGAGACGGCATGGCAAGTCATACATACAAGTCTGAGAGGACTGGCGGTCGGTTTGTCTCAAGGTGATCACCAGCACTACGTCGGCAGTCGCGAATATCGAGCCGGGATGCCGGTTCGCCGTTGGGACTTTGCCTCGTGGGCTCGATTGGGCAAACCCATCCTGCGTGAGTTCAATTCAGCGGCCAAACAAACCGTGACTGTATTCATCGACACGACTCCCGTTGAGTCGGAGGCGAGTGTTGTGTCGGTTTCGCGTTGGCGTCGCTATACGGACGATGAAGACGCGTCGTTGGAACGTTTGTTGTCGATCGCTTCGGCGGGATTGGAAACTTTGGTGGGAGCCAACGTGCAAGTGCGTTTGATCGTTCCTTGGCGGGCGCCTTCGGTGATTCAAAGTCAGGAACGCAATGGGGACTTGCGGTCGGTGTTGTGCGAAGGAGCTTCCGACCCGATGCCCTTGTTGATGGCACTCGCCGAAGCCGAACCGGTGGATGCGTCCACTGCTCAGGATGTCCTGCACGCGATGCCGCAGGCCGGTGGCACTTTTCATGGGGTCGTTTTTTCTCGTCGCGATCGCGATGCAGCTGACCTCTCTCATCTGCCCGATTTGATGTGGCTGGATATCAACGAAGAACCGCGGGACGTATTTGGTGGAATGGCCGTTTCTAGCAATGAAAAGAAATCGGCGGAGGTGCTTTCATGACATCTTTGACGCACGAAGAGCCGAAGGAATGGCGAGATTGGTTTGCGGATGATCGAGTGGTGCTGGGTGCATTGACGCTTGCACTGGCGTGGTTCTTGGGCAGCACGTTCGTGACTTCGCCGGCCTGTCTTTTCGTCGCCACGATCACTCTCATAGTTGTGGTCTCGATTCGCCTTCGTTGGCCGGAGCCGGTCGTTTCGATCGCGAATTGGAAAATTCGCATGGCTCGCGGTGTCGTGCTCTTTGGTTCGCTCTTGGGCTCGGTTCTGATTGTCTTCGCATGGCGTTTTTATCCTGCCTTGCAAGGAACGCCCAACGTGCTGTTGGTGGCGGTGGATTCGATCGGTCACGCGGCCTTCATGTTGATGTGCGTGTTGTGGATGCACTGGCCTCGAAGAGGTCACGTCATGATGTTGGTGCTAGGGATGCTCGTGATGTTGATGTCCGTCGCGGGTGGCGGACTCAGCACAACCGTCACCGCACAAACGGCATTGGGTTTGATGGTGTGCATCGGGTTCGTGCTGGCCACACGGGCGATGAACCACGAAAAGCTGAAGAGTCAGTCTGTCGCGGGCCTTCCGTCGTACGAAGACACACCGAAGCGGATTGGTGGTGGGCTGTATCGGTTCATGGCGCTATTCGCCATGCTGATCGCGGCCTCCGCGACGACCCACGCCACGATTTGGTTTTTGCCGGATGTTCAAGCCGGGGTGATGGCTCAACTCAATGATCGATTGGAGGCGACCACCAGCCGAGGTTGGGGCGGAACCGACCGTTACGTCAGCGGGTCGCGACTGGGCAACGTTCGTGAGTCCATTCTCAGCGATCCTGCGGCGGTTGCGTTGAGAGGTTTTGCAAAGACCGAGCCCGGGTACCTTCGCGGGAATGTCTACGATTCCTATAGCAACGGACGTTGGAGAACGTCTCGCAAGTGGATCTTCCAGTCGCCTCCCGGCAGCGGTGTCCGGCGGATCGCGGAAGCTCGCTTTTTGCGACCCAGTGGTGTTGCAACCATGCCGCTTCAGAATCCGGACGATCACGTTCGCCAACGCTATTCGATGCGATTCGGGTCGTTGGACGACGAGGTTGATACCTCCATTGAATTGATGAACTGGAACGGTGTCGAAGGCAACGACCTGGGTGGCGGGCGGTTTGTTGGAACGGTTGAAATTCATGGCGAGCCAACCAAAGGCCAGAAAGTGTTCTTGCCCGCGTCAGCTCGCTGGGTTGAATTGGCGGGCGATGGTGTTGGTATCACGCCGCACGGCTTGCTCGGCTACGGCGTCGAAGTTCGCTGGCCCTGGGTGGTCGGAGTCCAAGAAAACCCGCCGGCGGAAAACTTGAGCGAAGAAGATCGGGAAGCCTTGGTTCGTGTGGAATCTGAGATCCATTCTGAGATCGAAGCTCTGACGGAAAGTTTGATGAATGGTGCGAAAACGGATGCCGAACGCGCCGAGCGAGTCGCTCTTTATTTTCAAAATAACTACGAATACTCGCTCGATCCGGTGACCGTTTCGAGAAAAATCGATCCGCTGACCTACTTCATTCAAAATCGACATCCGGCTCACTGCGAGTTGTTTGCCAGTGCGACGGCATTGATGTTGCGAACCGTTGATATCCCGACACGCTATGTGACGGGATACATCATGGATGAGCTCAATGATGCGGGCGACACGTTCTTGGCTCGCAACCGGGACGCTCACGCTTGGGTGGAGTACTACGACAAAGAGGTTTCTCGATGGTTGCCGGTGGAGTCGACTCCGGGGCGGTCTTATCTCTCCATGCAACACGAAGAGGTTTTGCTGGCGAGTGCTGGAGGTGGCGGAAGCAGCGAGCAAGCCGAGGATATCACGACGAGTTGGTTTGCGCCGATTCTAAGTTGGTGGGCTTCGGTGAGAACGACTGACACGTTGGTGACGTTGTTCCGGTGGTTGCAAGTTCCGTTGTTGATTTTTTTGGTGACGGTGCTGTGGCGACGCAACCGAAAGAAAACCGATGATCAACGCAGCGTTCTGTTGGCAGCGGAACGGCGGCGGATGGATCGACGCATTCGACGACTCGGTTGGGTGCGACGTCCCAGCGAAACGCTTCATGCGTTTGCCGGCCGGCTCGAGTCAGAAGCGATCGCCAGCCAATTTCACGAGGAGTTGTTGAGAGCTGCGAATTGGTACCGTGATCATGCGGTTCAGTGCTACCGCGGGGACCCCGTGACGGCGTCACTCACTCGGAAGAACGTCGCAGTCGTTCAAACGTGAACAGGCCGGATGAGTGTCCATCGCTGAAGCCGATGTTGTAGGCATAGGTTCCCACGGGCCGCATCGATTCAATCGTGAGCGGACGAGCTTCTGCAGCACTCAAGACTGGCAACCCGAGTGGCTGAGGCGATTTCTTGCCGCTCGCGGATTCGGCATTTTTGTCCGTGAGCGTCACCGCTTCATGCCCGCCGGTCTCGCCGCGTTTTTCACGGCAAGTCGCACAAGGACAAGCGTCTCGCAATTCGCGAGCGGTCCAGGAGGTCGACTCGCCGTCACTCCAGACGATCCGGATGCCGCGTTCGCCTTCCCGTTCAATCGCGGAGGGAGAATACGCGATTGGGTCTTGTATGTTGCGTTCAGGAGCACTCATTTCGCGTTGACCTCTTCCTGAGACTTCTCGGAGCTCTTCGCCGCGAGTGCGGCTTGGCCTGCATTCAACGTTTCAATGATCTTGTCCACGTCATAAGTGCATCCGCCCCAAGACCCACCGCCAACCTGCTGTAGAGCCGCCCACAATCGAGTGTCATCGGGGATGTTTTCATCGCGATCCAATCCTTCTGCAATCGAGCGTGTTCGCAAAGCTTCGACAGGATCGATTCCGTCGACCGTGGCGACCAGGTCAACTTGTCCATCCAGCGTGTTGCGGTCGATGATGAGCTCGACCGTGTCGCCATCACGCACTCGTCCGATCGGACCACCGGCGAGAGCCTCGGGGCCAACGTGTCCGACGCAGGCGCCCGTGCTGACGCCCGAGAAGCGTGCATCGGTGACAAGAGCGACATGCTTGCCAAAGGACAGATACTTCAGTGCCGATGTGATTTGGTAAGTCTCCTCCATGCCGCATCCGATTGGACCGCGACCGATCAAGACAATCACGTCGCCGGCTTCGATCGGTTTTTCGGATTGCCCCTTCACCGCGGCGATGGCGTCGCTTTCTTTTGAAAAAACTCGAGCCCGTCCGCGTTTGCGATAGACTCCGTCATCATCGATCACCGTTGGATCGATCGAAGTGGCTTTGATAACCGAGCCTTCGGGACAAAGGTTTCCGGATGGGAAACAAACCGTGCTTGTCAGCCCACGCTCTTTCGCAATCGCGGGTGGCAAGATGACTTCATCGGGATCGACTCCGTCCGCCGCTCGCAAACGCTCACGACACACTTCGCGGCGTTCTGAATTTTGCCACTGATCGAGTAGCTCATTCCAAGTCAAACCGGTCACGGTTTTTTCGTCCGCGTTCCACAGCCCTGCTTCGCGTAGGTGCCAAGCGACCTCCGGAACACCGCCGGCCAAGAACAATCGAACGGTTGGATGCCCAACCGGGCCGTTGGGCAAACAGTCGACAAATCGCGGGACTGATTGATTGATCCGGCGGAAGTCCTCTGCGGTCGGGCGACGTCTTCCCGCCGCTGCGGCCACGGCTGGAATGTGCAGCAAAAGGTTTGTGCTGCCACCCACTGCCGCGTGCATCAGCATCGCGTTTTCAAATGCTTTGTCGGTCAGGACATCATGCAGCGACAATCCCGAAGTATGCATCGCCGCGGCGGTTGCGGCCGCATCGCGAGCCAGCCGAGTCCAGATTGGTTGTCCGCTGGGAGCCAGAGCCGCGTGTGGAACCGTCATGCCGAGGGCTTCCGCGATCACTTGACTGGTCGCCGCCGTGCCCAGGAACTGGCATCCTCCGCCGGGTGTTCCGCAAGCCTTGCAGCCGGCCACGGAAGCTTCTTCCAGACTCATCTCACCACGGCTGTAGCGTGCTCCGATGGTTTGAACTTTGCCGGCGTCCTCACCAACGGTCGGCGGCAAAGTCACGCCTCCGGGAACCAGCACATTGGCCAGGTGCCCGGTTCCAGCGAGGGCCATCATCATGGCGGGCAAGCCTTTGTCGCACGTCGCGATTCCGATCACGCCTTTGCGACGCGGAAGCGATCGAATCAACCGGCGCATCACGATTGCGGCGTCGTTGCGATACGGCAGCGAGTCAAACATGCCGTGCGTGCCTTGCGTACGACCATCGCACGGGTCGCTGACAAACGCGGCGAAGGGAACTCCGCCGTCACGTTCGATTTGTTCCGCGGCGGCTTGGCCAAGCAGGCCGACTTCCCAGTGCCCGGTGTGATAACCGAGAGCCTGTGGCGTGCCGTCCGGGTTGCGCACCCCGCCTTGGGTGCTGAGGATCAAGTACTGATCGCCGAGGACTCGACGTGGGTCGAATCCCATTCCGACACTTTGGGTCAGTCCGAACAGGTCACCGCTGGTCCAAGATCGAAGGATCTCATCGGAAAGCGGAAGTTTGCCATCGGGACCATCCGCTTTGGTTGCCAGCGTCTCGGGGGCATCCAAAGCGGCAAAGTAATCAGAAGGGTCAATCACTACGTCGGCCACCGGTGAGAATCAAAAGGTAATACGCCAGCGTCATGATCGATTGCAATGTCGCGGCAACATAAGTCAATGCGGCAGCATTCAGAACCTTTGCAACATATTGTTCTTCCTGCGCCGTGATCAAACCATACTCGACCAAGTGCTCTCGAGCACGACTGGACGCGTTGAATTCCACCGGCAAATTGACGACTTGGAAAAACACGACGGCCGAAAACAGGATCACGCCGATCCACATCAACGGTGGAAGCGACAACAACACACCGACCATCAGCAACGTCGCACCGATTCCGCTGCCGAAATTCGCGGCGGGAACTGCCAGGTTGCGAACCACCAACGGAGCGTAATGCTTGGCATCTTGAAAGGCATGGCCAGCCTCGTGGCATGCCACACCAAGTGCTGCCATCGAACGCCCTGAGTAGACGTCTTCACTGAGACGCAGCACTTTGGATCGAGGGTCATAATGGTCCGACAGTTGACCAGCGATTCGTTCGATGCCAACCGACTGCAAACCGCCGTGGTCGAGCATACGTCGGGCGGCTTCGGCGCCTGACATGCGTGCGGGCACCTGCGCCATCGCTGCGAACGACGATTTCACCTTCCACTGAGCATACAAGCCCAACAGAAACGGAGGCAAAACGAAAAGGAAGTAGATACCCATCGAAGGATTGTTCCCTGAAACATCGATAGCAAACGCGTTCGGCCGCTTGGTCTGTTTTTGATGAACAGACCGCGAAACGCCGAGAATCAGCCGTTTTGACAGCCGGAAACGTTTGTTCGCGACATCAAAAAGCCAATTGGGCAGACACTCGCTGCACCATGACCTTTAGTACGCAATTGCCGCACCAACGTTCGCGGCAATCCATTGTTTCAGATTGTCACGCGTACAACTGATAAAGCATCAGATAGACCAGGACGCCCGTGACAGACACGTACATCCAGATCGGGTAGGCGATCCGAACCAGCTTTTTGTGGGCCACGATACGACCGTTTTTGGCCAAGTAGATTGCTCGCAGAGCCAAAAACGGCACCGCGATGGCCAACAGGATGTGAGGGATCAAAATCGACAAATAGGTGTAGCGGGCCGCATCGGGAGCGTCCTTGGGAAATCGTCGATTGAACTCACCCGTCGATTGATACAACGCGAATTTGTGGAGCAAGTAGCACAGCAGGAACAGCATGCTGACGCCAAAGGCACGCAGCATCATCTGCTTGTGAATCTTGGCTCGGCCATTTTTGATGTAGTACAGGCCGAGACCGAGAAAGATTGTGGCGATCAAATTCAAGGCGGCGTTGAGGTGCGGCAAGTTGGCCGCCAGGGTATCCCACATGAATCAAGACTTCTTCGAGGAGGCTTCTTCTTGGAGCATCGATTCGATGCTCTCTTTCAATTTCTCCAGTTGACGTTTTTCAGGCCAGTTGTAGAAGCCCTCAATTTTCCCGTCCGGATCCACCAGCACAAACCGCTCGGTGTGAAATTGCTTGTTGACCGGTTGTTGAAAGATTTCTGCACCGATGCGACGGATGTAATTCAACTCACCGGTCAGGAACAACCACTGGTCCTGATCGGCTCCAAACCGTGCGGCGTACTCGCGAAGGACTTCGGGCGTGTCCGTTTCTGGGTCGACCGAGATTGCTACAAAGCGAACGCCACGACCTTCAAATTCGTCCTGCAATTCTTTTAGCTTTTGGTTCTGAGAGACACAGATGCTGGGGCACGTGCTGAAGAAAAAACTGACGACGTAGGGGGCACCCTTCAAGTCGTCGGTGGAAACCATTTCGCCACTGCGTTCGAGCAGTTCGAACTCACTGAGCCATTCGACATCTTCAGGTGGTTTGGAGGGCGTGTCGTTGGCAACGTCTTCCGGTCGAAGCGTTGCATTGTCGACCACGGCGTTGTCGTTTCCGTAAACCACTTCGTCCGCGCCTGGACCGTCGGTTCGAACCGCTGAATTGCGGAACTGGCGAACGACCAGTCCCAAGACGACTCCAGCGACGAGAATCAGTGCGATGTGAGTGAATGTCTTCATGGCGAATAGCCCTGACGGAGTTGTTATTTCGTTGAGCTCCGATTCACGCTTTGAAGCGGTTGAATCAGAATTTCATATTGTAGTGCCGACCGGAGTTTTGCTTAACCGTCGATTTTCGATTGCTAGAACGGATGGACAGTTAGTCGCATCAAAGTTCCACGCCTGCAATTGGCTAATCGAAATCGCCAAATTGGGGGCATGTAGCAAACTGGTGGGCTACCCTTCCAAGGATGGATGACGCAAGTCATTTTGTCGCAGTTCGAGACAAAATCCCAGACAGGTGAAATTGCCTGGGTTCCACCGAAGTACGCCTGCCCCGAAGACTCATGAATTCCACACCCCGACTGTCCCATTGTTTGCCCGTTCGCTTCTTGGTCTGCATCCTAATCGTTTGCTGCTGCGCCAACATCAGTTTGGCTCAGCGACCCGATTCGGGATCACCCAACGCGGAGTCTTCCGAGGAGGGCCGTCGTGATCGGGGGCAACGCGGCGGCGACCGCAGGGGGCGAGGCGGCGGTGAAGGTGAGTCCGCACGCGGTCAACGCGGCGGTGGTGGAGAACGTTCCGGCGGTCGCTCACGCACTGAGACCCCACCGGTGTTGGACTCCGAATTCATCAAAACAAAACTGCCGAGCGGCACCGAGTACATCAGCGACGTTGTCTTCAAAGAAGTCGACGGTCTGGATTTGAAGCTGGATTTGTTGCTGCCCAAGAACGAAGCCAAGTCACCTCTGCCGACAGCGATCTGGATTCACGGAGGCGCTTGGATGCGTGGCAACAAAGCCCGTGACCTTCACCGATTTGATCAGCTGACGTCGCGAATTCTGTCGGAAGGAATGGCGTTCGTTTCGATCGAGTATCGCTTGTCCGGCCAAGCTGCTTTCCCAGGTCCCGTTGTGGATTGCAGCGATGCAATCGCGTTTCTGAACCGCAACCGTGAAAAGTATGGGTTGGACACGGACCGAATGATCATTTTAGGAACCTCCGCGGGTGGTCACTTGGCATCGTTGATTGGAACGAGCCTGACCAGCGACGCGTCGGATTTCGTCACTGATGAATCCCAGCCAATGGGCAAGATACTCGGTGTCGTCGATTTCTATGGTCCAATCGATTTGGTGATGTTGCAAACCAAACGAGGAGAGATCGACTTTGAGAATGACATGTCACCTGAGGCACGCTTTCTCGGGCATTCGCCATTGATGCGTCCGGATCTCGCACAGGCTGCGTCGCCGATCACCTACGTTACCAAGAACTCACCGCCCTTTCTGATCTTTCATGGCGACCTCGACGCTCGAGTTCCAATGATGCAAAGCATCTATCTGAATTCGATGCTGAAAGCTCACGGCGTTGAAAGCCGATTGGTCGAAGTCGAAGGCGCCCGCCACGGCGACGAGAAGTTTGACGACGCGACTTACAACAACGACGCCATCGAGTTCATTCGATCGCTCATCCACTGAGATTTGATGGGCTAGTTCGAGTGGCCGATTCGTTTGCGTCCATTGACGGTGGACAGGTCGTGCTTGGAGCCGTGACGCTTTCCGCGATTGGCGGCGTCGGGATCGTGTTGGTCTCGGCCGTTGCCCCGCGACATCACCAGCGAAACGCCGCACTCGAGTTTCAACCAATCCACCGCGGCTTGTTGGACGGCTAGCGTTCGAGCGTGAATCAATGCGGATTGGCTGAAGGCTTGGTTCTCGGGCGTGTTGTCCGGAGTTTGCGTGGCCTGTTTGGGCATTCCGCGAACATAGCCCTCGGCGTACGATGCTCCGCTGCCGCGCGAATGTCCGCCGTATTGCAGGTGGGCCGCTGTCGCGATGGTCAGCAACAATTCACGAAAAAGCAGGATGCAGTTTCGCACGTCGTCGACAGGTCCGTAGAACCAAAACAACGTTCGGTTTTGTTTGCGACCGTAGTACCACTGCACCATCGGAAAGATCTCTTCCGTGACATAAGCGGCAAGCGATTTTTCCCATGCGCAGGCTCGGCGTCCGTTCACCGGACAAGCCATCCGGGTGTAGGAAACGCTTTCGATGTTGTCGTCTTCGGTGATGTCTTCGCGAGACAAATTGTGACGCAACATCAGGCTCTGCATCATTCGCAACGCGTTGCGCTTCTCGCCTTCCGTGCTGGCATGGTTGCTCGCCGTCGTGTCGAGAGCCCGCAGGCGACGAAGGATCTTCTCGAACGCGTTCTGCGTGAGGACTTGCTCGTTGTTCTGTGGGCGTTGTGGACCAACTGCGGGCAATGTTGAATCCGATTGTGCACCCGCGTGCGTCCAGTAGTTCACGACGACGTAGTCGCCATCGTCCATCGGGTTCCATGTGTCATGGATTTCGTGATCGATCAAGCAACTGAAGTGACCACCTCGTCCCGAATTGCGTTTCTCGAGGTGCGTGATCACGACGCCGCGAGGCAGATGCTCTGCGCAGAAGACTTGTTCGTCGCCCGAGTGTCGCTGCCACTGGTTCTTGTGAAGGTAGTCGTCGGCGACCGAGCTGCTGACTCCGTTGCGAACCGTCTTGTTGGCCGACTTGCCCAATGATTGATAAACGTCGCGATAGCTAGTTCCCGTTGCGATTGCGATGGAACGCGTGACGCAGTCTCCAGCAAGGCCAACGAATCCTGCTGAAGATCGTCCGCCGTCGTTCCAGATGAATTCCATGGCTTAGTCGAGGTGGCTTGAAAGGAGTGGCTGGCAAGCGGGAACAAACGACGAATGAGAGTCGTCGTTTAACGACGCCGATCGTTCAAACCATTGTATCGGCCTTGCGGCTTCCTCGCATCAACCGCCATGCGATGACGACGACCACGATTGTTGCGACCACGGTCACTGTCCAACAAGTCATCGATGAAGGAGCAAAGCCAGCCGAGGAAAGGTCGAGCGTGGGATTCAGTAGTCGACGTAGTTCCAACATCGAATAGCTGAGTGGATTGAGCTGCATGATTCCCGCGAGCAACCAGCCTCCCCAATCACCCATCGTTGCTGCACCGGTTTCGACCACCGGTCCCGAGACACTCCAGGCAGGGATTGGAAAGAACGTTCCGGCCAACAGCCACATCGGCATCAAACCCAGCATCATGATCGCGTGGAAACCTTGTGTGCTTTCCATCGGCCAAGCCACGATCATTCCGAGAGCACACATGGCGATCGCGATGATCGCCAGCAGCAACAGCAGCCAGGGGAAAGTCCAGGCGATCGAAGCTGCGCCGACCAAGTAAACCAGCAACAGGAAAATCAAAGCCTGTGCCCACGCGATCGCCGCACCGCCAAGCACTTTGCCCACCAAGACAGGAAAACGTCCCGCGGGCGAGACCAGCACCGATTGCATGAAGCCTTCGCGACGGTCTTCGATCACCGAAATCGTTGCGAAGATGGCCGTGAACAGAACGATCAGGCCGATGGTGCCAGGCAGAAAGAATTGCGAAAAGCTCTCGCCGCCGGCGGACTCAAACGAGCCTCGTAGGCCGGTTCCAAACAGCAGCCAGAACAACAGCGGTTGCACGATTGCAGCCGTCACGCGGTTGCGTTGGCGAAAGAACCGTGTCCATTCGCGGCGAGCCAGCATCCACGCGGCGCCCATGCGAGCGGAAGTGGTCATGCCAGTGTCGGTCATCACAGGAGAACTCATTGGAATTGTTTCCCCGTTCGAGCGACAAAAACATCTTCTAAGTTGGGGCGTCCGATGCTGATGGATTGCACAGCATCACCCAGCACGGTGGAAACCTTGGCGACGATCTCCGGTGTATCGCATGGCATGCGAAGGGTCTCGCCCACGATTTGTGTCTCCAGATTCAGCTCCTGCTTCAAGATCGCTTGAGCGGATGCCAGGTCGTCTGGCACGATCGTTAGCACGCCGCCGCCCAAGTCCGCTCGCAAGCGTGATGGGGCGTCATCGGCGATCTTTTTTCCTTGATCCAGCAAGACAACTCGGTTGGCCTTGGCGGCCTCTTCCATCAAGTGAGTCGTCAGCAGCACGGCCACGCCGTCGTTGGCCAATTGCTGCAGTGCATCCCAAAGCGACAGCCGAGCTCCCGGGTCGAGGCCCGTGCTAGGTTCGTCCAACAGCATGACTCGCGGTCGATGCAGCAAGCCTTTGGCCAGTTCAACACGACGCTTCAGACCGCCGGAAAGTGTTTGACACAGATCGCGACGCCGGTCCGTCAGCGAGAACTGTTCCAATAAAGCGTCGCAGCGATTGCTGAGTTCGCGTCCTGATAGTCCGTACAACGCACCTTGGCAGCGAAGGTTTTCGTCGACCGTCAGTTTGATGTCCAAACTGGGCGACTGAAAAATGATTCCGATCCGGCTGCGAACCGCATCGACTTGTTCGGCAATGTTCAGCCCATCAACCGTCACGCTGCCACGTTGGATTGGCAGCAGGGTGCTGAGGACTCGAAACAAAGTCGTCTTGCCGCTGCCGTTTTTTCCCAGCACCGCAACGATCTCGCCGGCACGGACTGAGAGATCGATTCCGTCGACGGCAACGTTCTCGCCGTAACGATGATGTAGGTCACAAACGTCGCAGAGGACGTCACCCAGCGATGACGCGGACTGATCGAGTGCGTCGGTGGGGCTGGAGTCAGCCGAGGTCGTAGTCATGAATGATTTTCTACAGTGAAGCTCGAAGAGTCATCACCAGAAGCACGGCGGGCAGAACAACCAGCGACCAACGCAGCATCTTGCGAGCAGTGGTGTCGTTGGGGTTCGCACGGAAGTTTAGAGAGGCTCGCAGTAAAGGCCACGACGCAGCCAGGATCAGGACCGTGGCCAGAACGCTTGCGGCCGATGCGACCCATTGGCCATCGGGGAACCAAGCCAGAACCACGCCGCAGGTCGCCAACGCGAGGCTGCCGAGAATGCTTTGCCAAGCCGCGTGTCGTCCCGTCGGTTCAACCGTTGTTGTCATGCAGAAACCGGCCTTTGCGTACTGGGTTCGGTACAACCAAGCGATGGCCATGAAGTGCGGGTACTGCCAACACGCCAGCACACCAAACAGCATCCAACCGGGAAGTTCCGTCAGCGTTCCTCCCGCAGCGGTGTAACCGATGAACACGGGAAGAGCACCCGCGATTGCACCAACCGTGGTGTTCCAAGCGGTTCGGGTTTTCATCGGCGTGTAGATCAAAACGTAAATCAGCCAAGTCGCGATACCGACGCACGCGGGGATCATTCCATTGCCCAGCCACAGGATGGCTCCCCCCGCGATTCCGCTGGCTGCGGTCAACGCGGCTGCAACGGCGTAGCTCATTCGGCCACCGGGGACCGGACGATTCGCCGTCCGCGGCATGTTCCGATCGATCTTGCATTCCCAAACTTGGTTGGCTGCGCCCGCACTGCCTGCGATCAAAGCGGTTCCGATCATCAGCCACAACCAATCGACCAATGTCAGCGTCGCACTGCCGGCGATCAATGCGGAGGCAACGGTGGTGACCAGGATCATCGTGACGATGCGAGGTTTGGTCAGCTCGATGACGTCGGCGAAGACACCGCGATCGGAGTTCGAGGCCGCATCCGATTTTGCTTCGGCGGTTGCATCCGAAGTTTGCGAATTCGCATTGATTTCGGACGTGGTGGATTCTGGCACGGGAATTTCGTCATTCAACGTGCTGACTCGATCGGTCGAGGGACGCGGGCGGGAAGCGGTTTTCATCCGCGGCGATGGTTCCAGCACGGCGGTCGACCCGCTCGCAGGCGAACCGGAGCCTAAGAGCGAACCCGAGCTTTGGACGGGCCCAGTGTGATTGAGGGACCCAGCACCATCGAGGGACAAGCCATTCCCGGTGACAATCTCGAGCGTTTCGCGGCAATCAGATGCCATGATCGTTCCGGATTCAGGATGAGACAGAAAAGGATAAAACGCGGCGTCGGCGTAACAACCGGACCAGCAGCATTGACGAAACGGCCAATATCAGCGATCCCGTCGCAACGTGACCGGTGACGATCCACGCGTCCAAGACGTTCTTGCTGTGCAGGAGGTACGAGTCAGAAGCTGAAAGCGACGCCAGCATCTGTGGGTAGCCGTAGTTGACGATCCAAGTCGCGAACCCCAAGCCGATTTGAATGGCCACAAAGCATATCAAGGCTCCCGCCGGTCGCGACAGCGTCAAATCGCCGCACCGACGCATTCGCCAGTACGCCAGTGCCGTGGTCAGCCACAAAACGAACGCGATCGTGATGTGCGTCTTGACGATATGAGCGAATCCAACCGGGCTGAAACCTGGCAAAGCGTGCCGCATCATTGCTCCTAGGACCAACTGCATGTAGGCCATCACCAGCAACGCGATCGGCCAAAACGCCGTCGGTGTCCGCTCGGAAGTTCCTTCGGCAGATTGTCGCACCGACGCGGCCAGCCACTTTCGACCGGTCACGCAGGCAGCGATCACACACAACACAAAGAATGCGGGTCCGACGCAGCCGTGAATCATCGCCAGCGTCCGAGCACTCAGCGTCACTCGCAGGCCACCGAGAACGCCCTGCCCGATCACAGCGGCTAGGACCAGCACCGACAACCCGATCGCCCAGCGACGCGTTTCGGTCTTGAACGAGGCAATGACCAGCCCGATGGCGATGAAGCCAACCAGAGCGGCCAGCAATCGGTGCCCGTGTTCAATGAAGAGGTCGAACGGCCCGAGCAACCAAGTCGAAATTGGATAGAGAAGCAGGTTGTACCCGTACGTTCCCGGCCAATCCGGGACCGACATTCCCGCGTCGTAAGTCGTGACCAGCCCGCCGACCCAGATCAGCGGCCAAGTCAAACAAACCATCACGCGGGCCAAGCGGCCCGGCCATGGAGCAGCAATTTGCAAATCGGCTCGATCGGCGTCAGCAACGTCGCTCATCGCGGCCCTCGTCGATCGAAAATCTGTTCTCCTGCAATTCCGCCGATCACGCATCCGCCAGCACCAAACGCGGCCCCGGGGACGACACCGGACATGCCAAACAGGAACATGGCACCGATTCCCAGCCCTAAACCCACGATCGCACCGATGGTTCGATAGTTATCGCGACTCATGAGGAAACACCTGTTTCTGCGGCGGCGGAGAGATTTTCGTCGTCCACCACGCTCACGGACGGTTTGGGGGTGGGGTGGACCAAAGACTGAACGTAATGAACCAAGTCCCAAACGTCTCCAGGGGTTAGTCCCGTTCCGCCCGCTGCTGATTCGCTCAGTTCGATCCCAGGCATTGGAGTTCCCGCGATTCCATGCTGAATTCGGCGGAAAATCGTCTCGGGATCGTCGCCGCCTCTCAGCACCCCGCCCGCCAATCGGCGGGGCTGAATCGTCCGCGGAGGCAATGCCCCGGCTTTCCGAAACGGTTTGACCGCGTCCACATCCGTCGGCGTGATACCAATCCGAGTCGTGAATTCTTTGGTCCAATCATCCAGGTCGTTCAGAGGCATGCCGCCCTGCCCTGCCGGCCCATGGCACCCCGCACAATTCGCGATTTGGCCGCCGAACAGCTTGGACCCACGAGCGATCGATGCGTGAAGCTCATCGGCTTCTCCGCGAAAAAGGTCGGTTGGGACCGGGGAGGTTTGGGGCCGCATCCACTCGCCGACAACTTCTTGCAGGATCTCGGCAACCGCGAGTTCGCCTTCGGTCGGAACGGATGGCTGATCCTCGACCGGTGACTCATCCGCCGGTTCATCACGGCTGGACTGAGTCAGATCAGTGAAAATGAGCTCCCCATCTTCGTTTCTCCCCGGATCCTGTTCCTCGCTCACCGTCACACGTAGACGCAAGTCATCCGCAGGAGCAGTCTCCTCGTATCCGAGATCGTCGATTGCAAGGGCCAGCAGTTGACGTTCGACCTCGCCGCGAATCGAGAGGTAAATCAGGTAGTCGATCAATGTCTCGCGGTCGCTCGGTGACACGGTCGCAAACGATGGCATCGGGGAACCCGGGACGCCATTTTCCAGCAATCGCCGCAAATCATCGCGAGTCGGTTTGTCTGCCCGCTGCGTCGATTTCCACTTGAAGACGCCAGCCCGGAAATCGCGTGGGTAAGGCCATTGATACATCGATGCAGGACCGGTGCCACTGCCGGAGACACCGTGGCAGATCACGCAGTGTTCGGTGTACAGCCCGCGGTGCACGTTCGCTGCATCGCTCTCGACCGACCCGGAGGCTTGTTGCAGACGCTGCAGCGAAACCAATTCGGCTTGTTCGCCGGTGAGTCGATCCGCCGGCCACGCGGGTTCTTCGGGCGTTCCGAAAAGCTCTGCGAGGACCAATTCGACATCAGCGAGCGCCGTCTCGGTGGGCACGTCGCGAGATCGTTCCAGAGCCATCGCATGAACGCGATTGGATTCAAACTCCATTTCGCCGTCTTGGCAGCCGATCCCCACGGGAAGGCAGCACGCAACAGCCAGCAACCAAAGACGTGAATGAGGCCCAGTCAACGAAAAACCCTTGCACTTGAAAACGAGTCGAACACCCAAATCGGAGCACATTTGCCCCAACGAGCCAACCGGATAAAAAGACGCAGGGAAACGGGGTGCGTCAATCCGCCAGCTCGCCAAGGATCTGAAAAGACTCGATCCAATGGCTCACCAAATCCGCTCGATGCCATATGCATCAAAAGCGGCGTCACAACTGACCATCTCGAACGACTCAAGCATCACTTGTGAAATCAAAAGTCGATCGAACGGATCGCGATGATGATTCGGCATTCCGGAAACGAACGTCGCGTGCGCGAGCTGAATGGGTAGCAGAGAGAAGTGATTGGCGGAGATCTCGCGAGGCAGGAACTCCTCCACCGGATCACTCAAGGTCAATTTCCCCAGTCCGGTTTTGATCGAGATCTCCCAGCAGCTCGCGACACTCACCCACTTCTGATTCTTTGGTGATTCGATCGCAGTGCGAGCATCGAAACTCAAGCGAGCATCGTCGGCGACAAACCAAAGAAACGCATGCGTGTCCAAAAGCAAGTTCACTGCATGTACTCGGCAAAATCGTCGAGTGGCGAATCGAAGTCGTCAGCCATGTTGAGGATTTTGCCTTTCGCTGATCCGGCTTTGCAAGAGAAATCCTGAGTCGGCTCTTTGCGAAGCACTGCCACCCGCTTCCCCTCTTCAACCAGGACGACCTCTTCACCGGGTTTTAAGCCAGCAAGCAATCCGGCAAGTGAAGCGTTGCTCGAGTCGATTTGCAATTCATTCATACGAAAACCTATCGATTGGATCAATGCACACGGGTGGCGAACGCTTCCACGATTATAGCCGAAAGTGCACCTTTTGCCCCGGGAACTTGATCTCAAATGAAGTGAACCGTGTCAATTCGTGCGGCCACGCCAGGTGACTTGTCGGCCTCGGAGATGGTTTGCGAATGCCCACCACTGAATCAGTAGGAAGGCGAGGATGGCGAGCGGGTGCAGGACTGCTCCCGTGATGCTGTGACGCAAGCGGATCGCGGCGGTCAATCGAGGCACGTAGCTGACTAGGATCGCGATCGAGCTAGTTAGGATTCCAATCGCGACTGAGGTTGAGACTGGCAGACCTTCCGCGATCAAACTTGACCGCTTCGAAAAAGCAATCGCCAGCGTGATCCACGGCAACACATTGGCTCCGCCCAACAGAACCGTGAACGGAATCAACAACCGAGAATTCGCGATGCCTTCGTCTGCATTCTTGAGCAGCCCCTGCACCACCTCACCAGCCGACGTGTACATCCGGCACGCCGCCCACCGCGACCCGTCCACGCAATCGGTCAGCATCCCGTTTTCGCGAAAGGCCTTGGGCAGCTTCAGCCCATCGTGGCGACTCGATCGAATCGCAGCATGAGTCCCAGCGGCTTGGTAAGAAGCTTGCGTGGTGAAAAACAGTTGCCCACATCCTGACGCGTAGGCCGGGTGCGCGCTGCCTCGCATGCGAGAGAAAGGCAGGTACGAAAGCAAGATGAAGTGCATCATCGGGATCAACAATTTTTCGGCCAACGTGCCCGTTTCTTGTCGAGGGAAGGCACTGAGCAAACCTATTTTGCCACCATCCTGCTCCGCTGAAAAACGATGCCAAAGATCGATGATTGCAATCGGATTCAAACGCACGTCGGCATCCAGGAACAACAGGTGCTCGTGCTTGGAATGCTGAGCCAACCGGTAACATGCGTGCTGCTTGCCATTCCAACCGTCTGGAAGCTCGATGCCTTCGATCAACCTCACGCGTGAATCACGCTGAGCGATCTCGCGAACGATTGCACTTGTTTGATCCGTCGATCCATCGTCCAGCACGATAGCCTCCAGGTCGACCTGCACGGATTGCAAAACCGATTCCAAGCAAGCTGCGATCGAGCTCTCTTCGTTTCTCGCTGGGATCAACACCGACACTCGAGGAGAATCGGCGTTGTTCGATTCAGATGCGTCACAGCGACTGGCTGATTCGCCGTCCATGAACAGCGGCAAATTGGAAACGAACATGCCCGCCGCCAACGCGGCCAGAGCCAGCGAGACAAACGGAAGCACAGCGATGATGAACCATTCCATCCAAGCGATCATTGAAATTGATCTCCATGGCTGGCCTGAAACGATTGGCCGGTCATCCACGATTTCAAACGCCGAGCCGCGTCATACATTCCCGAGGCTCCGCGTTTGCCCCGCAGCAGATTTTCGAACGGTTCGCTGGATCGCTGGATACACAGTTCCGCCAATCTCAATTGGCTGGTTCGAAGTCGCCGCGTTAGTTCGGTCGACCAATGCGATTTGTCCCAGTCGTTCACTGTCGGGATCG
The DNA here is from genome assembly GCF_002727185.1 of Rhodopirellula bahusiensis. Classification (NCBI taxonomy): domain Bacteria; kingdom Pseudomonadati; phylum Planctomycetota; class Planctomycetia; order Pirellulales; family Pirellulaceae; genus Rhodopirellula; species Rhodopirellula bahusiensis. Next base: position 105,892 of record NZ_NIZW01000016.1, on the reverse strand, counting down.
AGATCACATCGCCGAAGCGGAACAGGACCAACGGCAAACGCTCGTCCCAAAAAACGTATTCCATCGCCAACGGCACAACCCAGCCCCGATCCAGTTTCGAGCACACGTGAGCCAGGCCGGGCATCAGTTCCGCTTCGTGATCGCGGACGTCGGCGAAGCGTCCTTCGGGGGTTACCCACAATGCACTGTGTTCTCGTTTGAAAAGTGCCGCCGTTGTCTTCAGGAACTGAGCCGCACCTTGGTTAGAATCCGATTGAACGCCGAAGAAGCCCAGCTTTTCAAAGACCTTGTATTGCTCGAGAGCTTCCGCATCGATTGGCGCATAGAACTGACGCGGTGCCAGCAATCGTGCGTTGATCTCGTGAGCCAACAGCGGATCCCACCAAGACGCGTGATTGCTGTAGACGATGAGCGGAAGGTCACCGTCCTGCAGTGGCGAGGCTTGGGCGTGCTGCGGGTTTGCTTCGGCCAAAGATTGAAACTGCTTCTGCAGTTCTGTTTCGCGAGCGAACGCGATCGCGTGAAAATTGCGTCGCAAGTAAGAATGCAGAAATCGATGAAACCCATTTTGAAACCAGTCCGCCGGTTTCGCGATGACGTCGGAGTCTGCCGTCACGCGAATTTTCCGTTGGTGACGTCTTGGTCAAGTGAATCCGCCGCGATCCAACCGCTCATTAAAACCATCGGCATTCCAGGTCCGGGGTGAGCCGCTCCGCCGGCCAAGTACAACCCGCGAAGATCCTTGCGTCGGTTACCTGGTTTGAATGCGCCGGTGAATTTTCCGTGGCTGGCCAAACCATATATCGCGCCATTGAGGACTCGGTAGCGGTTGTGGATGCCCTCGGGCGTCAGAGAATCTTCCGTCACGATCGCGTCGCGGATGCCCTCCATCCCGGCGGTTCGCTCCAGCTTGTCCAGGATCACGTCGCGGTAATCGGGCAGCATTGATTTCCAATCGTGACCGGGACGCAGATAAGGCGTGTGCACCAAGATGTAGAGCGACTCACAGCCGTCGGGTGCCACTTCAGGTTCGCTGATCGTGGGAGCACAGACGTAGGCGGTCGGATCGGGAGCGGGTTGGCCCTTTTTGTAGATGTAGTCGAACTCTTCTTCTGGATCCTTTGAGAACACAAAGTTGTGGTGCAGCAATTGTTCGTAGCGACGGTTCAGCCCCAAGTACAGCACCACGCCGCTGCAGGCGGCTTCGTAGCGATTGGACTTTTCAAATTTGGTCGACTCCGGTGTACCGCTGAGTAATTCGCGGTAGGTGCGAACCGCGTCGCAGTTGCTGACCACGGCGTCGCAGGCAATCGTTTCGCCACCCGCTGTGGTCACTCCACTAACGGATCCGCCTGCGGTCTCGATGCGGAGGATGTCGGTTCCGGTGCGGATGTCGACGCCGAGCTCACCAGCGAGTTTTGACAGTGCTTCGGGGACCGCTCGTGTGCCGCCGATCGGATACCAAATGCCTTCTTCGGTTTGCATGTGAGCGATGCTGCACAACACCGCGGGCGACGCATACGGCGATGAGCCAACGTATTGTGTGAAGTGATCCATCATCTGCGACACGCGATGTTCGGGAACGTGTGACCGGACGATGGATGCGACGCTGCGTCCCATTTTCAGTGACAAGACGTCTTTCAAAACGGCGGCCGAGAACGCACCACCGACTTCCATTGTGTCCGCCAAGCCGCCGATCGAGCGCCAAAAGAAGAAACGATCGGAGACACCGTGCAGTTGCTTACTGCGTTCAATGAAAGATTCATAACCTTGCCCGGTTGAGTCGCCTCCGGTGAAGTCATGCAGGTGTCGTTTCATTTGTTCGACGTCAGCGACCAAATCCAACACCGTGTTTTCCGAAGTGCCCGATTGCGGTGTGCCTTCGAAGAAACAACGCCACTGCGGATCCAAAGCGACGAGATCGAGGTAGTCCTCCATCTTTCGACCAGCTTCGGTGAAGACACGACGCAGAACACTCGGCAGTGTCAGGATCGTCGGCCCCATGTCGAATCGGTAGCCGTCGGTTTGATGCACGGCCGCTTTGCCGCCGACCCAATCGTTTTTGTCGCAAAGCGTGACCTTGTGACCGCGGGCGGCCAACACACACGCGGATGACAATCCGGCTAAACCACCACCGACGACAACCACGTTTTGTGGATTGGATGTTTTCTCGGCGGGGGCGTAGGGTTCATTTGCGGCGGCTTGGGGGGCGATCATCGAGGGCTTTCGATCCGTGGGGAAACGTTCCGGGCAAATGTGATTGCAAGCTCAGGTTACTTTTTTAATGCACGCCACTGAGAGGCGGCAGTGGTGACGCGGCGGAGGGCTGCAATTCGCCGCCCCCAATTGCCGCTGTTTGACCATTGCAACACGCCTGACAGCAACTCGGCGTCAGCATCGTTTCGAGGTGACAAGTGCATTGCCACGCGGCCACGCCGAGTCGCGATGACTCGCGGCGCCGTCATTGCCAGCAATCCTTCCGGGCCGCGGGTCACTCCAAAGCCACTCTTGCCTCGGCCGCCGAACGGCAATCGTGGATCAGCGGTGGGCGCGACCATGTCGTTGACGGTCACCACCCCGGCGTCCAGTTTCTCCGCGATCGCTTGAGCGTGAGACGTTGGGCCAAACACAGAGGCCGCCAATCGATACGGGCATTCGTTGACCAACTGGATGGCTTGATCGGGATGCTCAACCGGGATGATCGAGATAACGGGTGCGAACACGTCACTTTGCAGAATCGCGTGGTCGCTCGGGACATCTCGAAGCACGACGGGGTGCAATTTCCCAGTGGTTCGAAGACTGGTTGCGTCGAATTTGCCGAGGCAATCCTTGGCACCCTTTTGCAATGAATCTTCGATCAAGTCAGCGACGTTCGAACGAGCCGCCGGATGAACCGTGACTTGGCTGGCGTTTCGCAGGCCGTTGAGCAGTTGATCTGTCAGTGCGGAGGTCGATGAATGGTTCGGGACAATCAGCCGACGTGGGCCGATGCAGGTGGCTCCGCTGTTGAACAGCAACCCAAACTTCAGGGCATCGACGACGCGGTCGAGGTCGGAGTCCGGGAGAACGATGGCGGCATCGACACCGGAGAGTTCCATGATTGATGGAGTCAGCGTTTCAGCCGATTGATGCAGGACCAGTTTGCCGGTTTGAGCGGATCCGGTCAGGACGACGAGGTCGACGCCTTTGGCTTGCGCTTCGATCGCCGCTTCGGTGGATGAATCCAGCAGCCTGATGGCTTCGTCGGGGACGCCCGCCGCGATGAAGCAGGCGACCAATTCGGCCGAGACCGCTTCGGATCCGGCGGCGGGTTTGAGCCAAACGTGATTTCCGGCGGCCAGAGCCTGTGCCATCTGCACACCCGGCAGAAGCAGCGGGTAGTTCCAAGTTCCCAGGATGAGAACTTGCCCCAATGCCACTCGTTGAACGACGCTGCGAACACCCCACATCCATACGGGGCGGCCGGCAAGTCCGACTTTCCGGGGTGCGAGCGTTTTCCTCCCGTGCTTGCCGATCCACCGCAATGCGTCGCACAAGGGGATCAATTCCGACGCCACCGTTTCTGCGTCGTCCGTGCGTTGTTCGCTCCGGCTCAAACGTGTCAACTGATCAACTCGTGAAGCGATTTCGTGCCTTGCTCGATCAATAATCTGACATCGCTGGCGAATCGACCACGTAGCCCACTTTGAGCCGCCGTGATAATCTATCCGCTCCGCACCAGGGCGGTCTGACTTCGCGTTTTCTGACGTGGCGACCTGGGGTGCGTTGTTCAAAACAATCTTGCAAAGCGTTGGATGGAAGATGGCAGTCAACGAAACGGATCTGGAAGTATTGCCCGTCATCGCTGATCGATGGAGCCCGTATCGATTTGATGGGCGTGAGGTCGAAGATGACAAATTGCGTCAGTGCTTGGAAGCCGCTCGTTGGGCCGCCAGCAGTTTCAACGATCAACCGTGGTCGTGGATTGTCGCACGTCGCCAAGACGGTGAGGCGTTCGAGGCGATGTTGCAGTGCCTATTAGAAGCCAATCGTGATTGGGCCTCGCGTGCCGGCGTGTTGATTTGCACCGTCATTCGCACCAATTTTTCGTACAACCAAAAACCAAACCGAGTCGCCCTGCATGACCTCGGCGCCGCAGCGGCCCACATGTCTTTGCAAGCGACATCGCTGGGTTTGCAGGTGCACCAAATGGCCGGTGTCAATCTGAGCCAAGTTCGCGGCCAGTACCAGCTCCCGGAAGGTCACGAGCCGGCCACCGCGATCGCACTGGGCTACGCCGACGAACGCGAACCCAACACCGATGCCGAACAAGTCTTGGAAGATCGCCAAAGCGGTGTCCGAGAGCGAACCCCATTGAAGAATCAAGTCTTCATGGATGCATTCGGGCAAACCGCACCTTGGTTGTGATTTCGTGAGTTCTCGAGGACAGCTCCTGCCAGGCGTCATCGGCCATTCGCCCGCGATGCGTGAAGTCGATCGCGTGACGCGAAAGGTCGCGGTGAGCAATGCGTCGGTGCTGATTCTCGGAGAGACCGGAACGGGCAAAGAACTGATCGCATCGGCGGTGCACCGGTTGAGTCACCGCAGTGGCGGGCCGTTCGTCAAAGTCAACTGCGGCGCGCTGAGTGAAAGTTTGCTGGAAAGCGAGTTGTTCGGGCACGTTCGTGGAGCCTTCACCGGCGCCGTTGCCAACCGTGCCGGCCGCTTCGAAGCAGCCGACGGGGGCAGCATTTTTCTCGATGAGATCAACTCCACGACGTTGACGTTGCAAGTCAAGCTTTTGCGTGTTTTGCAGGAGAAAGAATTTGAGCGAGTCGGTGACACATCAAGCCATCGCACCGACGCGAGAATCATCGCCGCCAGCAACCGCGATCTCATGCGTCAGGTGCAGTTGGAGGAGTTTCGGGAAGACCTTTATTGGCGTTTGAATGTGGTGCCGATCGATTTGCCGGCACTGCGTCACCGTCGCGAAGACATTCCGGCGCTCGTCGCGTTCTTTCTGGATCACTACAACGAAGTCAATGACCGCTATGTGTCGCACCTCGGCAGCGGTGTGATGCGGGCATTGCAGGATTATCACTGGCCCGGAAACGTTCGCGAACTTCAAAACTATGTTGAGCGTGCGGTCGTGATGAGCGACACCGATGAGTTGGTGCTCGATGCTCTGCCGCTCTGTGTTCGCGACCCTCACCACAGCGCACCGGTTCGTGAAATGGCTGGTCCAGCGGGTGGATTGAAATCGGTGCCGGCGGGCAACGGTTTTGTTGAACCGCATCAAAGCGAAGCCGCCCCGGGTGCTCCCGTGGGTTCGGCGGCGCTCGATATCAATCGCATGGATCTGAAGACGCTCGCACGGATCGTTGTTCAGCGTGGATTGGACGAAGCCGACGACGCCGAAGATTTGCATTCGGTCGTCGTCGATCAAGTCGAACGAGAGTTGATCTCGCAATTACTGTTGCGATGCGGCGGCGTCCAAACCAAGACCGCTTCGCGTTTGGGGATGAATCGAAACACGTTGTCCAAGAAGATGAAGGACTACGGTCTGAACCTGGACGACTGATTTTAAGTCCGCTGGACTGGTGCATCCGGCCGACGTAGGCCAGGTTTCAACCTGGCACCCAAGCCAATGCTTTGGAACAAATCGAGGCGTCTCCCGCTTCCAACCAACTACGCGGAGATCACTCAGCCTCGAGCGGCAACCAATTGACCAAGTCGATCACGACATAGCCGTTGGCGTCCTCGTTCGAAATCACAACTTTCGCGGGTTGTGACTTGTCGAAAGCGAACCTGCCAAGGGCCAGCAGTTTGTCCGCCTTGGACTCAGATTTGATTTGTGTTTGATCGATTCGGTGAGTCGTCACGCCCGCACTGTGATGAATGTCGACGCGAGTTCGCTTGGATCGATTGGCGTTGGTTGGGTAACTTAATCGCACCTCGTACAAGCCTGTTTGGGGCAGGTCCGTTTGGTAGATCGCCTTTTTGGCACGGTCAGCATCCTTGCCGTCGTGGTGATAGCCCGAGCCGTAGAAGTCGCCCGACGCATGGCTTTGGATCCAGCCTCCGATGCGATCGGCTTGCGTGTCATCGACACTGACGCCTTCGACTGATTTCAGGTCCAGTGATTCCGGGTGGCTGGATTTAGCGACACCCGCCGGTGTTTCCAGGATTTGTTGGTCGTCGAGCAGGCGTTTGCGGAGGTCGGCGTAGGGAACCTCTTGAACGGCTCGTTCCGTTTGGTTGGCGAGCGCGGCAATGGTCGCTGCGGATTGACCAAGAATCATAAACACTGGTTCCATGCGAATCGAACCAAACGCAACGTGCGTGGCTGATACACAAACCGGCGAGAGAAGGTTTTCGCACTCGTCGCGTTTGGGCAGCAACGCGCCCATCGCGATTTTGTAGGGACCGCGAGTTGAAACGCCGAGGTCACCCTCGTTTTGCACGTAGCCTTCGGGTGTGATGTATCGCTGAGTGTTGTGCGAATCAATTCCATAGGAACCCATGCCGACGGAATCGGGCGTGGGCAAATCCTTGCGAAGGTGATTCTCGGTCATCACGAATTGACCCACCATCCGTCGAGCTTCGCGAACGTAGATTTGGTGCGGCCAGTGGTCGTTGTCGGTGAACTCATCCGCCGACAAACCCCACTCGTTGATCTTGTCTTGGACTTCCTTCGGCACCCGAGGATCGGTGGCAATGAAGTACAGCAACCCGCGTTGGTAGCGTTCGTGCTGTTTGATGATTTCTTGGCGACGCTCGTAGGTGGCTTCGGGGTAATCGTAGTTGGCACCAATGTTGTCGAAGCTGACTGGTCCATGGTTGTTCGTGTCCGTTTTGTAATTCGGCAACGGATCAAACTTGTTGAACACATTTCGCCAACCCGCTTCGAAGGTTCGAGCCATCAGTTCGTACGTTGACGGGTCGTAGCCTTCAGGACGCTTCCACACGACGCGGTTTTCCGGATGGTTGGTCATGCAGGTTCGGAAGCAATAGGCTTGGACACGATCATCTGCGGATCCAAATTCGCCGGGTGGATCGGGGCTGACCAGCGGGATCACGCCACTGCTTGGATCGCCCGGCACAACGTACGGATCGACTCGCTTGGGCAGCACATCAAAATGGTGCGAGTGATGAAGGACGCCGGTTTGAACGCCTGCGTGGGGTTCGTTGTAGTCGTCGATTCCTTCGCGACCGTGAGCCGTCGCGACACCTGCCGCGGCGATCAAGTCACCTTCGTAAGTGGCGTCGATGAACATCTTGCCCGGGTATGTTTTGCCATCCAGGGTTTGAATCGATTTGATGCGGCCCTGTGTCTTTGTCACACCCTTTTCGCGATCCAGCCATGCGTCGCGAATGACTGTGATGTCGTGTTCGGCCAGCATCTCATCGAGGATGTCTTCGGCGACATGCGGTTCGAAGACCCACATCGTCGCTTGGTCATCGTCGCTGGCTCGGTGCCCTTGTGCGCGGTTGCCATATTTTTCGCGAGTTTGAAACTTCCAGGATGCGTCGTTTTGGTAGTGCTTGTAGACGCGGTGGTAGAAGTCCTTCGCGAGGCCACCGATCACGCCTTTGTTGCCAGTGTCGGTCCATCCGAGTCCGCCGCTGGTCAGGCCGCCCAAATGCACATCGGGCGAGACCATGATGACCGATTGGCCCATGCGAGCGGATTGGATCGCCGCGGTGACGGCTGCCGCGGTCCCGCCATAGACGACGACGTCATGGGAGGTTTCGGCGCTGGATTGCGACGTTGGAAAGAACAGCAACGCGGTGAGAATCATCGAGCACATCGGCAGGCGATGGCGCGACCAAGGGGCGGGACGCATGGTGTGGGGATCCGGGTGGGAAGAATGGTGGGGCATCTCATAAAAAAAGCCCGATGAGTGAGACACTCATCGGGCTTCGTAGTTTAGTCGAATTCAGGACCCGTCATGAGTTCCGTTGGAACGTCACTCAGTGGTCGAAGCGATCAAAGACCAGCGTCGGTCGCTGGCAATTCGTTGTTCTTGATCTTTTCGCCGAAGGCATTGCCGTCTTTGCTTTTCACTTCAGCAACCTTTTTGAAGGCAGCCGAGATTTTCGCGGCGGCTTCTTCTGGGTTCTCTTTGAAGTATTCCTTGGGGAAGTCCTTCTTATCGAGATGTTTGCTCAATGCACGTCCGTACTCGTTGCGAGCTTCTTTCTTCTCTGGTGCGCCTTTGACGTGGCAGAGGTTGCAACCGGCTTTGCGAGATGCTTTCACGAAATCAGCGTCGGTGTCTTCAGTGATGTAGTCAGCTTTCCACTGTTTGCCGAATTCGCTGATCGCGAACGATGGGGTGGAAAAGCAGGCAGCGATGCCCAGAACAAGAGCCAAGCGTTTCATCAAGCAGGTTCCTCAAGTAAAGATCAGGTAGGTTTTCAGGCGGGAGTCGACGAGACCGCCGACGCACCATTAAAGTCACGGTGTGGGGGGAAAGTCAAATGTACGTTCCATCGGCATTCTAGGCAGGGACCTTTCTTGGAATCCACCCACAACCGATCCATCTTGCCTAAAGTCACGTGGAGACCACCGGCTGGAGGGGGTCGATTCGGGCAATTGTTCGGTCCAGCGGACTGTCCAGCGAGGCGGGCGTTCATTCATCCAAGGCGGCGGATCTTCCAGGATATCGCTCATCGTCGTGAGTCGCGTTTGGCCCAATTCATCGCGAATCAGCAACATCGGGTCGTCCAGGGTGGTGTCGGTGTCGTAGGCGTTTCCGGATCCACGAAGTCGCACCCAAATCTCATCCCGGTCGACACGTGGGATTCCCGTTAATTCGATGTGAGGAATTCCTGCGTCAACGACGAACACGCATTCCTCGGCTCGACGCTCAATTTCCACCGGATAGCGAGCACTGACGCCCATCCGCATCTGCAGCAAACCTTTCGGAGTGATCGCGGTCAGTTGCTCCAGCGACAATCGAACGGACCCAGACGACGGGTGAGGCGGTTGAAGTGCACCTCCCATTTCGATCATTCGACGAGAAACCGCCAGCAACCCGTTTTCCCAGAGCAGTTGCAGTTCGGCGGCCACATCCAATCGGACCATCGTGATTTGGCCGCGAACAATCACGTTGGACAGTTCAATGGAAACCAACGGCAATGCACCGCTGGTATCCGACACGCCGCCGTTGTCGACTCGGTCGTAAGGCAATCGTTCTGGATCGGTGACAATGCTGAAGGCTTGCACGTCGTCACGCCGCGATGCGTTGTCGATCGTCACCGTGCAGTCACGAAGTCGAACACGACGGTTGTCGTTGATTGCAAACAGAGCGCCGCCGTCCGTTTCGGTCGCCGGAACAGTCCAGAAGAAATGCAGTCCCGACATTTCGATGCGATGCGAGCCAATGGTCATCATCTCGCTGCGTTGCATGTCCACATTCTCAGTCGACCGGAATGTGATCTCGGTTCCGCCCGGCAGGCTCGATGAAAGGATCAAATCGCTGCGAGGGATGGTGACCGGTGCAGAGACCAATTGCGGCGTCGCGATGTCGATGCGATCGATTTCCAGTTCATCAGCCAGTTCCAACGCATCGGCCAATGTCGTGGCCAGTTGCACGCCAGCCCGCGCGGCTTCTTCGCGAAGCTGTGGGACTCGCAGTGCTTCCGTCGAAACGATTTGCACTCGAACGGGTTCCGGCGGTGTCGTGGCGACCGGGCGACTGGTTTCTTGCTCCATCGCGGTGACGGAATCACCCGTCGCGTCGCCGGTTGAACGAGGTCTTGTAGTGCCGGTCGCATTCGGGCTCAGCATGCTCCCGGCGATCGAGTCTGGAGCGATTGGCGAGCCAGCGAGATCGCCAGTCAGCGGGCGGGCGTTGACGGGGCCGATCATTGGACCACCGGTCATGGGAGTGGCCGTGTAGATCGGGTTCGTACCTCTTTCGCCATCGCGATTGACAACGCTGGGAACGGTCGGCGCCAAAGGCAACGTTTGGTAGTTCTCGTTCGCCATCCCTGGCGGCAAAGGCAATCCGCTGATGCGCGGCGGATCAGGAGCGAGCGAAGGAAACGCGCCGTCGGGTCCGGTGATGCCAACACCAACGGCCGAAGTCGCTGAATCGTTGACCGTCATTCCACCGGCGAGTGGCGTCGTGCCTGAGACGACGGAATCGGGATCGATCGAGGGCGGCATCGATGGGTCTCGCGGAGTCGTGCTGAGTCCCGTCGCCGAGTCTTCACCGATTTGCTCGATCGCCGTCATGGATTCGGCGCCGGTGGAACTCGCTTGGTCGGCAGCCGTGCCCATCGAGGCCAGGGAAGCTCCGCTGGGCAAACGATCCCCGACCGATGTTTCGGGAAGTTGTCCCGGCGGCAACAACGCACCCTGCCCCGCCCCAAGCACGCTTCGCGAATCTGGTGTTTCGTCGGCACCGGTCGCGGGTGAATTGATCGAAGACCTGTTCGCGGGACCTTGCGCAAATGGCTGCGGCGAGTCTGTTTCGGCCGCGCCGATGGCGTCTTCGATGTTTGCACTCGATCGCGGCGCAATAGACTCAGTGGCCTCCGGTGAGACCGAATTGTCGATCGCGAGACTGATGTCCCTGCGCGATGGGAGCGATAGCAACTCCACGGCGAGCGCACTGAAGAGCAAGATGCCGGCGGCGATCATCCAGGGCAAATGGCGACGCAATCGCCGCATGGATTCGCGGTGATCATCGTCTTCCACGGTCGGAACGGTGACGCCACGACTGCGTGGCAAGTTCTCTCGCGTTGCAAGTTCTCGCAGGTCGGCGATCAGCGTTTCGCTGCGTTGATAGCGTTCCTCCGGAAGCTTCGCGAGCATCTTGTTCAGAATCGCCGTCATCTCCGGCGGAACGTCTTCGCGGTGTTCGCGGATGTCCGGGATCGCTGCGTTGCCGTGGCTGAGCAGTTTCTGCAGCATCGTCCCACCGGGGAACGGTGGCGAACCGGTCAGCATGTAAAACAGCGTGCAACCGAGCGAGTACAAGTCGCTTCGTATATCAGCGAGTCGTGGGTCGCGAGCTTGTTCAGGTGAGATGTAATCAAACGTTCCCAGCGTGACGCCGCTGGCCGTCATGTCTTCGCTGGTGTCGAAGTTATCCGACCGAGCCAACCCCATGTCGACGAGTTTGACCTCGCCTTCGGTCGTCACGATCACGTTGGACGGTTTGATGTCTCGGTGAACGATGCCACGACGCGAAGCGTGGCCGATTGCTTCGGCGACTTGCGTGGTGAAGAACAACGCATCGTCCAGCGACAATGGACCGTCGTTGGCAACCATGTCGCGAACGTTGGCACCGTCGATGTATTCAAAGACGATGTAGTGCCACGGGCCGTCGTTGCCAACATCGAACACGCGAGCGATCAGTGGATGATCCAGCTTCGCTGCACTTTGGGCTTCGTTGCGGAACCGTCGTTGCAAGTCGGGGTCGTCGGCCGCGAACGGAATGACCTTCACCGCCACCGTTCGACCAAGTTGTTCGTCGCGAGCACGGAAGACGGCGCCCATTCCGCCGCCACCGATTTGATCGAGCAGCAAGAAGTGATTGAGCCGCTGACCGCCCAGGTCTCGCGTGATGGACGCTGGCGTGTTGTGTCGGTGCGATGCGTGGGACGAGTCTCGAAGGCGGAACGAGTCGCCGGCCATTCGATGGGATCGTGTGGCGGAAATATGCGAGCGGCTCGAACCGGCCCGGATCACAGTCTCGGCACCCTCGATCACATCGTCCGGGGGACGAGGCGGCTGGGAATCAGATCTTCGTGACCCGCCGGAGCTTCTTTGGTCGTCGTCGGATGATTCATCCGATGGCTCAACAATCGGTTCCACCAACGACGGGTCCGATGAATCTTGCGGCGAGTCGCCCTTCTCTGCTGAGCCCGGTGCTGGTTTTGAGCCCGGTGCTGGTTTTGAGCCCGGTGCTGGTTTTGAGCCCGGTGCTGGTTTCGGTCGGTGCACCGTCGATCCCTCCGGCAAAACCGCTGAACGGTCCGGATACGAGGAATCGGAAGATGAGAGCGACCGGGAATCCATGCGACGCAGCGGCGGAAAAGACAAGAGAAAAGAGGCAATCCGTTCCCTTTCAGGATAGTTCTTTCCCCCGGTTCGGGCAAACAATCTCGGCGCTCAGATACCGGTTTCACCGCAGAAAAAACGTAGCTTCGCCGCTCCGAGGCCGACTTGCTGGGCCATTTCCGAGAGTGTCGTCAACGCGTCTTGCCCGACCGATCCGAGGTCCTCGGTCCAGTCGTTGACGTACAGCTCGACGTGCTGCATCAGCACCGAATCGTCCATTTCTTGAGCGTATCGACGCATCGCGGGCAGGGCCGAGTTGGGCGTTTGGCGAGCTGATTTCAGCGATCTGCCAATCACATCACAAGCCGCTGCCATGGTGGCGGGAGCGTGCCGATCACGCATCACCAACCCGCCCAAGGGCAAAGGCCGTTTCGTCGCGTTTTCCCACAAATTTCCAAGATCCGCGGCCAAATGGAGGTCCGATTCGGCGTAGGTGAACCGCCCTTCGTGAATGCAAACGCCAAAATCGGCTTCACCCCGCTGCAGCGCCGGCATGATCTCCGAAAACACAACCTGACGCACCGAAGTCGAGTCTGGGTAAAACAGTCGAAACAGCAAGTGAGCGGTCGTGTGCTCGCCCGGGCAGAGCGTGATTTGGTCGGGATTCTGTGGTTTTTCGCCTTCTCGAGCCGCCAAAAGCAACGGGCCAACGCCGAACCCAAGCGCCGACCCAACGGGCAGCACCCGCGTCTGATCGGCCATCAACAGCGCCGCGTGGAAGCTCGTCTTCGCCAGGTCAAATTCGCCAGCCAGCAGCCGTTGATTCAGCTCGTCGATGTCCAGCAACTCGATCCGCCATGTGAATCCGCCGGTATCCAGCGTCGATTCGCCGGGCTGCATCGCCGCGTCCAGCAACCGCGAAAATGCGAAGGTGTCATTGGGGCACGTGGAGATTCCCAGATGCAGTTCGGGACCTTCGCCGATCCGAAGTTCGTGGGGGACAGACTCGATTGGATTCACAGACTTATTGGATTCGCTGATTGGAATTCACCGGTTCGACACTGACTCGGAACTGGGCTGGCTCAGCCCTGCGACATGCCCAGTACATCGAACATGCTGTACAGGCCGGGACCCTTGTCTTGTTGGATCAACCACTTGGCTGCTGCCAGGGCACCGGACGCGTAGCAGTCGCGGTTACTGGCGGCGACGTTGAGTTCGATTTTCTCGCCCAACATGCCAAACACGATCGTGTGCTCACCCGGATTGTCGCCCACGCGAATCGCGTGGTAGCCAATTTCTTCGCGAGTTCGAGCGCCCGTGTGTCCTTCTCGACCGTGAACATGCGAGGTGGATTCACCCAACTGTCCAGCAATCAGTTCACCAAACTTCAACGCGGTGCCGCTGGGAGCGTCTGCCTTGAACCGGTGATGTCGTTCCAAAATCTCAACGTCCAAACCGCCGGATACGTCTTTGAGTGCCGCGGTGATCTGCTCCGCGATTTTCATCGACAAGTTGACCGCCAACGACATGCTCGGAGCCCAAACAACTGGGATCGACTTCGCAGCTTCGGACAAACCTTGCTTCTGTTCTTCCGTCAAACCAGTTGTCGCAACGACCAGTGGCGAGCCGGCTTCGACGCAGTGTTGCACGCATCCGTCGATGGCTTCGGGAAGCGAGAAATCAATGACGGCTCGCTTGATGGATTTTTCGTCCAGTGCTGGCCAATGCGAAGAAATTTCAACGCCAGAGGGGGCTTCACCGGCCACGGCACCCGAGTCTTTTCCGAGTTCGGGGGACTCGGCGTGATCGATGGCACCGACCAATTGGAAGCTGGGATCCGCCAAACCGAGAGCCACGACGCGGCGTCCCATGCGACCGGCTGCACCATGAACTGTGAGGGAAATCGGGCCTGTTGAATCTGCCACCGAATTGAACCGTCTGCGAGAGGAAATGAACTGCGATCACGCCGCCAATGCCTCAATCTAACGCTCGCACAAACGAACCAACAGGTCGGACGATCGCACGCCAGCGACCTCGCTTTTCGTGGCGACATTCATCTTTGAATGGAGCCTTGCGACTCTTGCACATTGCCACGCCCTGCCCCGGACCCAACATGAGTTATCCGGATAGGAAGCTCGATTGGGAATGTTGATGTCCGCCACCGAAGGCCAAGCCGAGACCGCTGCAGGAGGCCACTCCGCCAATCGGACAACGTGCGTTCTAACTCACTCCGGGTTGCAGCTGGCAGTGAGCCTGTTGGTTCTGCTGGCGGCGGTCTCATGGATGCAAACGACATCAACGCGATCCCAGTCTGAAGCGAGTGGGCGATCGCCGGATGCTTTTCCGCAATTGAGCATCGCGTTGAACTCGTCCGACGCTCGTGAATTGTCATTGTTGCCTGGAATCGGTCCCAAACTGGCCGATCGGGTTGTCCGGCACCGCGATTCTCACGGTCCGTTTGGATCCGTCGAGGATTTGTTGGCGGTTCACGGCGTCGGCCCGAAACTATTGCAGTCCCTGCGGCCTTGGGTGCACGTCAACCGGCGGCGGGTAACGGATCGGTTTGACGATTTCGGGGGCGGTGGCCATGATGAACGTCTCGCGAGAGTCGTCTCCGGCCGACTTTCTGACTGACCGCGTCCGTACGTCGACGTCGGCAAACGATTTCCAACCACGAGATTCAACGAGCATTCCAATGGCTCTGGCTGAAGACAAAGTCCGCGAAGCCCTCAAAGAGGTCATCGATCCCGAGTTGTACGTCAATATCGTCGACCTGGGATTGGTGTACGTCGTTCAAGTCGGCGAGGAAAAAGAAGACGGCCGCTACGACGTCAACGTCGAAATGACGATGACCAGCCCCATGTGCCCAGCCGGTCCACAGCTGGTCGCTGGAACCAAAAACGCTGCGGAATCGCTCGAAGAAGTTGACACTTGCGACGTGAAGGTCGTCATGGAACCGGCTTGGACTCCGGATTGTATGACCGACGAAGCTCGCGATCACCTCGGCATCTTTTAGTCGCGGTGACGGATTCGAAGACATCGCATAAGTATGGATTCCGCGTGGCCTACCAGGAAACTGACGGCCAGCGTCGAGTCCATCATGCCAACTACCTGAACTACTTCGAGCGTGGTCGGGTCGAGATGCTGCGCGATCTCGGTTTCAACTACAAAACAATCGAAGACGAAGGGCGGATGCTGGTCGTCGCCGAGATGAACGTGAAGTATTTCGCTCCTGCCGAATTCGATGACTGGCTGGAGCTGACGACCACGGTCGTGGAAATACGCAAGGTTCGAATGCGACACCTCTATCAAATTCACCGCGACGATCAATTGATCGTCGAAGCGGACTCGGTGATCGCCTGTGTCGATCGAACTGGCAAATTGGCTCGGTTGCCAAACCTGGAAGCTCGCTGACGGAGGTTTCCGTATGCGAGTCTTTGTTGGCGAATTTCTGTGTGGCGGCGGCATGCTGTCCACACCCCAAAACCAGATCCCGTCTTCGCTTTTGAGTGAAGGCCGAGCGATGTGGCAAGCCTTGGTCACCGATTTCGCGGACTGGGCGGAGGTGGTCACGCCGATCGATCCTCGGTTCGGTTTGCCAGGCATCGATTTGGTGGCCGACGTGCCGGATGCCGTTCGATGCGTCGCTCTCGAACTAGCGGAAACCGTTTGTGAACAATGGTTGAGGCTCGCAAAAAAATGCGACGTCGCAATTCTGGTTGCACCCGAAACGGATGGTGAACTTGCGAGACTCGTTGCCGCCTTCCGCGACGCAGATATCGATGTGTTGGCGGTTGATGAGCCGACGATGCAGATGGCCAGCGACAAATGGTTGACTGCGAAATGGTTGACGGAACACGCCATCCCCACACCGCTGACTTGGTCAAACAAGGATTCAAGCACGGACGAGCTCAAGCGTCAGTCGAGCAGGCTCGGTTCCGTTGGATTGACGGCGAATCGTTGGGTTCGAAAGCCGAGAGACGGATGTGGTTCCGAAGCCATTCGTGTTTTTGATGATTGGGAGCTTGCATGTTCCGCACTCCAAGACAACGAAGTTGCGCAAGCATGGATCGAAGGCCGGCCCGCATCAATCTTGGTTGTCGGCGAAGCGAAGAACGCGATCGCGGAACCAGTCATCTGTCCGGCGGTGTGGCAGCATTGTCAGCGGCGCAACGACGACACGGCGGCTGATAATCAATCCGCTGGTCGGTCGACTCACTACACTGGCGGTAGCGGACCGATCGATATCGAATTGCAATCGCGAGGATTCAAGCTCGCCAAGCAAGTCTTGCAAGCTTTGCCCGCGTCACCACGTGGGTTCTTGGGGATCGACTTCGTCTTAGGTGATCGTCCGGAGGATGACTGCGTGATCGAGATCAATCCGCGGCTGACCACGTCGTACATCGGTGTTCGACATCTGACAGATCAGAACCTGACCTCCATCTGGAACCCGTCGCTGATCACCGAACAGCCGGAAGCCAGCTTTTCGTTTCGAACTGGTTCGAATCAAGTTCGCTGGGCCACGAGTGGGGAAGTCCAAACGGACCGGAAGTCAAGCAGCGATTGCTGATGGATCACATGCGAGAGGCGGCGGCAAAGAAACCGCCGGCGCAACCGCCGCAGATGATGGCGGTCATCGCCGCTTTCCAGTTGTCTCGGAAGTGTCGGATGACAAAGATCGGAACGTACAGAATTGTCAGCGACAGCAACCCTTCGTTGCGGCTGACTTTGAAAGCACGAGCGATCAGGGTCAGCACCGATCCGATGGCGACCATCGCAAACGCGGCGCCACCGAGGTTGCAGAACATTTGCAGCGGTTTGAACTGCAATTGTTCGACTCGGCGGGAAGCGTTCACTGCCAAAACCGCGATCGTGACGGCGCTGCCGAGGATGAAGAGGATCAACGCCAGCATCCACGGCGGCATGCCGGCGCCTTTTTGCATTTTTTCTTGCAACGCCACATCGCGAACCATGTCTTGTTCGGCCTTCATCAGGGCCAGTGTGCCCATGTCGATGTCGACGCCGGCAACTTTGTGGCTTTCGACGCTGGTGCCGGTCTCTTTGTTGTAGCCGCATTTGGTGCAAAGCACCGCGCCGGCTGCCATCTCGGATTTGCAGGCCGGGCAGACCGCGAAAACCTGGCGATCGAAGCCTTCTTCCGCGAATAAATCGTCCAGAGAGTCCGATTGAGACGCCGCGGGTGCGGGGCGAGCTGCGGCCGGACGAGCGGCTGCTGCTTTTGGCTTGGCGGCTCGTGCCGCAGCCGGCTTACCCCCCCCTCCTGCTGCCGGCACGCGAATTGCCTTGCTGCAGCTGGGGCATTTCACCGCTTTTCCGGCAAATTCGTCGCGGACGCTGAGTTGTTTGCCACAGGAGCATTGCAAGCGAATCGGCATCAAGAAATCGTTGGCAAAAGGGAAGGAAGACGTCTGGCGAAACTTGGCGGACCGCTCCGACGGGACGCGGGCCGATTGGTCAGGCGGTTTGGGCGTTAGTATAGATGCAAATGATCCAAACGACGACTCACAATCAAGGCTTTGAGAAGTCGCCTCCGTGCTGGTAATTCTTCGTCGCTTAAGCAAACTTGTGAAGTAATCTTGGCTTCGCGAATTCGTTCGCCTTCCGCCTGAACATCTAACCTGAACACTGCATCGTGAATTCACCCGAACGTGACCTTTCCGAACGTCTCGCGAAGCTCTCTCCAGACCAGAGAGCAGCACTGCGAAAACGCTTGGCCCGTTCGTCGTCGTCGACGCCCTCTCCCGCCGTCAAACCCGCTGTTTCCGGCCAATTGAAATCGTCCGCCGAGGCGATTGCGATCGTGGGAGTGTCGTGTCGGTTTCCGGGGGCGCCGGATTTGGATGCGTATTGGAAGGTGATTTCGGAAGGGATCGATGCAACCGCCGAGATCCCGCCAGAACGCTGGGACGTGGATGAACTCTACGATCCAACCGGTCAAAAAGCCGGACGCATGTCGGTCCGTCGAGCGGGGATGGTCGACAACATCGATCAGTTCGACCCCAAGTTCTTTGGGATCTCGCCTCGCGAAGCGGCGCGGATGGATCCCCAGCAACGATTGCTGTTGGAAGTCAGCTGGGAAGCGTTTGAGGTCGCCGGCATCCCGGTGTCCAGTTTGGCGGGCACTCCCGTTGGTGCTTATGTCGGAATTGGTGGCACCGACTATTCCAAAGTCCCGTCGACCTACGACGGCTACTACCAGTACATCGATGCGCACGTCGGGACAGGCAACGCGCTGTCGATCGCGGCCAATCGGCTGTCCTACATCATGGACCTTCGCGGTCCCAGCATGGCAATCGACACTGCGTGTTCATCATCGACGATGGCCATTCATCTGGCCGTGCAAAGTTTGCGTGCGGGTGAGTGCGATGCGGCGCTCGCCGGTGGCGTGAACGCGATCTTGACCCCTGAAACAACGATCGCGTTTTCCAAAGCACGAATGTTGTCACCGGATGGTCAATGCCGTCCTTTCGATGCTGATGCCAACGGCTACGTTCGCGGCGAAGGCTGCGGCATGCTGTTGTTGAAGCGATTGAGTGATGCGGAACGCGATGGCGATCACATTTGGGGAACCATCCTGGCTAGCGCGACCAACCAAGACGGTCGAACAAGCGGCATCACCGCTCCCAATGGTGTGTCGCAACAAGCCGTCATTCGCACCGCCCTTCGCGAAGCGGGCTTGCCTGCGTCTCGAGTCAACTACATCGAAGCGCATGGAACCGGAACGCCGTTGGGCGACCCGATCGAAGTCGACGCACTGACGCAAGTCTTCTCCGGAAAACCTGGCGTCGACCCGCCGTGCTATGTGACCAGTGTCAAAGCCAACGTGGGCCACATGGAAACGGTCTCGGGCGTGGCTGGCATCATCAAACTGTTGCTGATGATGCGTCACCAAACCATTCCCGGCCAGCTTCATTTGAAAAAGCTCAACCCGCGAATGTCGTTGAAGCGTTCGCGCATCGTGATCCCTGCTCAGTCACCACCTTGGCCGGTCGATGATGAACCGCTTGTTGCCGGAGTCAGTTCGTTCGGGTTCGGTGGTGCGAACACGCACTTGGTGATGCAGCAGTATGTGGCGACGGATACGGTTGAGCCCGCCGGTTCAGCTGATTCAAAATTAAAGGATCGCACCCGGCATGTGTTGAACCTGAGTGGCAAAAGCGAAGCCGCCATCGCCGACGTTGCATCGCGTTTGAAACAGCATCTCGACCGCACGGATGACAACGTCGTGGATGTCGCCCACACGATGAACGTCGGACGTGTTCATCACACCCATCGAACTGCCGTTGTATTCGAGGACGCGGCTCAACTCGGTGAGCAGTTGACTCAGTTGAGCAAAGGCAAGAAAGGTCCCGGCATCCGCAACGGGCAAACCGTGACGAGCCGAGCGACTCGCACCGCGTTTTTGTTCACCGGCCAAGGTGCGCAATCGCCGGGCATGGGAAAAGGTTTGTTCGAAACTCAGCCCGTTTTTCGCGAGGCGATGACGCGGTGCGACGAACTCCTTTCGAAGGTCCTGCCCAAACGCTTGCTAGATGTGCTGTACGGTGACGGACCCGATTCGGAACTGGTCCATCAAACCCGATACACCCAACCCGCACTGTTCGCGATTGAGTATTCACTTGCTCAGCTTTGGTTGTCGTGGGGCTTGAAACCAAACGTTGTTTTGGGACACAGCGTCGGAGAATTTGCCGCGGCTTGCATTGCCGGGGTCGTTTCGTTGGAAGATGCGTTGAACTTGATCGCTCATCGCGGTCGTTTGATGGGCGAGTTGCCCGCCGGCGGTGGCATGACAGCCATGTTTGAATCGACGGATGTCATCGCGAAGCATCTTCGAGAATTTGAAACATCAGGTGGTGGGTCGCTTTCGATCGCCGCGGAGAATGGGCCGCAGAACACCGTCGTTTCCGGCCCGCAATCGGAACTCGATGCTTTCGCAAAGCACTGCGAGGAAGCCGGTGTCGCTTCGAAAGCGTTGCAAGTATCGCACGCGTTTCATTCGCAATTGATGGAGCCGATGCTGGATGAATTCCGTGAGCTTGCAGAGCAATGCGAATTCAAATCACCTCGCATTCCATTGATCAGCAATTTGACTGGTGAGCAGTGGAACAAGGCGTGGGACGCGAATTATTTGTGCGATCACATTCGCAACGCGGTCCGTTTTGAACCCAGCATGCGAACGCTGGCGGAGATGGACATCGATGTCATGTTGGAAGTTGGGCCGTCGCCCATTTTGACTGGCATGGGGAAGCGTTGTTTGCCGGATTCTTCTGCAACCTGGACGACGTCGCTACGGTCGGGCAAGGATGACGAATCAATTTTGTACGAAGCGGTGGGCGACGTTCACGCTCGCGGCGGCAAGATTGATTGGAGGGCGTTTGATCGACCTTGGAAACGACAGCGATTGGTTTTGCCGACCTACCCATTTGATCGCCAACGTTACTGGTTGGATCCAACGGATGAAATCGTCGAGGATCCATCTCGGCGTCGTTCCGGATCCGGCGAATTGTTGCATCCAATGCTGGGGAGGTTGCTGCCCTCGGCACTGCAGAGCCGTTTGTATGAAAACGCGTTGTCGGCCCGTTCGCCAGAGTTCTTGGCCGATCACGCGGTGCAAGGATCGGTCAACTTGCCCGGTGCTGCGTTCATGGAGGTCGCTTTTGCCGCTGCCCGAGATCGCTTCGGTGCTGGCTCGCATGCGGTCACGGATGCGAATATCGAACAGGCTATGTTTGTCAGCGAAGACCGTTGGAAAACTTTCCAGACCATCGTTGATGAGAGCTTGTCTCTCGAAGTGTTCTCGCGTGATCGTTCCGATACAACGGAACCATGGCAGCGGCACATGTCCGCATCGCTGGTGCCCGCGGAACAAGCTGATGAAACATCGAAGGTGGATGCTGTCGGTTCACCAACAAGCATGGCAACGGTTGCTGACCGATTTGTTGGTGGCAAGGATCACGATGAGTTCTATGACTTGATGTCGCATCGGCGACTGGAGTACGGACCGCGATTCCGAATGTTGCACCGCGTCGACTACTCGATTGACGAGGCGTTGGGGCAAGTCCAATGTGACGAAGCCACGCGAGCTGAGTTTGGTGATTACATTTTGCATCCCGTTCTTGGCGATGCGCTGATGCAAACATTCTCGGCTTTGGTTCCGCGACCTGATCACGACACGTTCAGCGAAGCAACCTACATGCCCACGAAAGTTTCGCGAGCAGTGGTGCATCAACAACCCAGCGGAACACTTCGCACCTACGGCAAAAGAACTTCTCCGGGAGATGTCCTCGACCCCGAGTTTGTTGAAGGCGACGTTTGGCTGGTCAATGAACAGAACGAGGTCGTCGCCGAGTGGACTGGCGTTCGCGTGACTCGTGTCGGACGCGTCGGTGGTGCAGCGGAGTCGCTGGATGATTCGCTCTACCAGATTGAATGGCAGGCCACTGAATCGCTCGACGGTGAAGGTGACTTGAGCGGGCAGCAAGTTTGGTTGTTGGGCGAAGGTGGGTCGCTGCAAGAGTCCCTTTCCAAGCAGTTGGCTGGTCTCGGGGCCGAGGTTGTCACCGGCGATCTGACGGGAGACTTCAAGTCGCTCGCCGAACGATCGGAATCGACGTCCGCACTCGCCGCGATCATCACACTCTGGGATTCCATCGGCGATCCAAGTGACCCGGCGGGCGACGCGGAAGTCGCTTGCCAGTCGGCGCTGAAGCAAATTCGATCCGCCATTCAGCACGTCACGGTCGGGAAGCATTTTCGCGGTTGGTGGCATTGCACGAAGGCAGCCCAAACGGTTTCCGAATCGGAGACGAAGATCGATTTGGCTCATGCTCCATTGTGGGGAATGATTCGTGTCGCGATGATGGAGCTCGCGGATCTGAAACCATCGTTGTTGGATTTGGATCCGTCCGCTTCGGAAGAGGGCAATGCGTCGGCGACCATCGCTGAAATTGTCGCGGCCGATGAAGAAGATCACATCGCCTACCGGAACGACACGCGTCACGTGGGACGATTGGTGAAGCGAAACGCTCCCGCGAATTCGGACGGCGAGACGTCGGTTGCGATTCCATCGCAGCCTCACCGTTTGCGATTCCGCCAAACCGGTAGTTTCGATTCGTTGTACTTCGAGCCAATGGAACTTGATGCTCCTCAAGGAAGCGAAGTTCAACTGCGGGTGAATGCGGCGGGTTTGAACTTCAGCGATGTGCTGAAAGTGATGGGGTTGTACCCCGGGATCACCGACAAGGTCGTGCCATTGGGCATCGAGTGCTCGGGCGTCGTCACCGCGATCGGCAAGGACGCAAAGCACTTCCAAGTTGGCGACCACGTGATGGGAGTCGCTCCGTTCAGCTTTGGATCACATGCCAAAACGCCGGAGTACACGCTGATCAAACGCCCGGCCAATATTGACGACGTTGAGGCCGCAACAATCCCGATCGCGTTTCTAACCGCGTGGTATGGGCTTGTGCATTTGGCCGATGTTCAACCCGGCGAACGCGTGTTGATTCACGCCGGGGCCGGTGGAGTTGGTTTGGCCGCCACGCAGATCGCGAAGTATTTGGGTGCCGAAATCATCGCGACGGCGGGCAGCGACGAGAAACGCGAATTTCTGCGCAACAGTGGCGTGAAGCATGTCTTCAACTCTCGGACCACCGAATTCGCGGACGATATCCGACGCGTTTTTGCTGGCGACGGAGTGGACGTGGTGTTGAATTCCTTGCCGGGCGAAGCGATACCGAAAAGCCTGAGTGTGCTCAATGCCTACGGTCGCTTCCTGGAGATCGGCAAGACCGACATTTACCAAGATCGCAAAGTGGGGTTGTTGCCGTTCCAGGACAATCTGTCCTACCACGCGATCGATTTGGATCGCGTGTTGAGACAACGTCCCGCGAAGATCGAAAAATTGTGGGCCGAGTTAGCTGAACGATTCGAAGCGGGCGACCTGCAACCGATCGCTTGCACCGAGTTTGATCAAACCGAAATGGTCGAGACGTTCCGCTACATGGCACAGCGAAAGAACATCGGCAAAGTCATCACGCGAATGTCGACGCAGGTGGATCTTGATTCTGCTGATGCGGACGGGGCGAAAGAAGAACCGGTTGATTCGACTGTCTTGATCACTGGCGGTACCGGTGCGATTGGGTTGAAGCTAGCCAAACAATTGATCGACGACGGCGCGACCAGCATCGCATTGCTTTCTCGTCGTCAGCCGGTCGGAGAAATCGCCGCAAAGATCGAAGCTCTGACAAAGGATTCTGATTCCGCGAAAGTGACCGTGCTGCAAGGTGACGTGGGTGACCTCGACTCGCTGCGATCGGCGCTTGAGCAATTGCCCAGAGGTCTGCCTCCGATTGGTCACGTTTATCACGCCGCCGGTGTTTTGCAGGATGGGTTGTTGATGGACATGACATCGGATCAGTTGCTCGTTCCGATGAGTCCCAAGGTCCGAGGCGGCTGGAACTTGCACGTCGCAACGAAAGACTTGCCGATCGAATCGTTCGTGTTGTTCTCGTCCATCGCCGCTTGCCTGGGGTCGCCTGGCCAAGCCAACTATGCCGCGGCCAATAGCTTTTTGGATTCTTTGGCCGAGTACCGTCGTGGTCAAGGTTTGCCAGCGACCAGCATCGCCTGGGGCCCGTGGGCCGAGTCTGGTATGGCCGCCACGGAAGACCGATCGTCGCAGTTGGAATCTCGCGGAATGAGACTGCTTCCCGCCGATGCGTGTCTGCAAACCATGCAGCAACTCATTGAAGCTGGGGATCGATACGTTGCCGTGATGGATGTGGATTGGCCGGCGATGACAAAAAGTATGCGTCGCAGCCGACCTTTCTTCGCCGAGTTTGCGGATCACTCGCAAGGTGATTCCAAAACGAAGGCGGATCAGGTTGACCACGAGTTCCGATCGCAATTGTCGGGGATTCCTGAAGCCGAACGAACGGAACGGTTGCGTCAGTACTTCGCTTCCGAGCTCGCCCGATTGATGGGGTGGGAGGCGGAGCAAATTGACGTCAAGCAGAAACTCAGCGAATTGGGCATGGATTCCTTGATCGCTATGGAATTGAAGAACAATCTCGAGCAACGCTTGGCGATCACGATTCCGATGTCAGCACTCGTCGAGTCGCCATCCATCAACAGCTTGGTTGGACATGTCGTGTCGCAGTTTGCCGACGAAGACGGCGAGATGAAAAAGGCACCGGAGAAGTCGGCGCAATCCGGAAGCGACAAGACCGCGTTGATCGTGCCGCTGAAAGCCGAGGGCAGTCGATCGCCGTGGCTATGCATACACCCACTTGGCGGATCAACAGCATGCTACACGGAGTTTTCGAAGCAAGTGGACGAAGACCAACCGGTGCATGCTCTGGTCGGCGGTGGATCGGACGGAGTCAGCGAGCCACCGGCGTCGATGGACGCCATGATGGAAGAGTATGTTGCTCTCGTGCAAGAACGATTCGCGGATGACGAACTTCGATTGATTGGATGGTCTGCCGGCGGAATCTTTGCATTGGAGCTTGCCCATCGCTTGGAGAAGGAAGGTCGCGAAGACGTGTCGGTGACCTTGTTGGACACACCACTTCCATCGATTTATCGCAATGTTGATCCAAACGATGATGTCCAGTTCGTCGCCGATCTGATTCAGTTCTCCAACGCGTTCTCGGGGACTGACATGCATCTGCCTGCGGAAGAATTGGAAGAAGCCCGTGGTACCGACCGAATTTGGCAGCGTGTGTTGGAAGAGGCTCAACGTGCGGGCGTGCTCAGTCAATCGGCGTCACCCGAGATGGTTCGCAAGTTGATTGACACCAGTCGGCAACACGTCCAGTTCATCAAGTCGTATGAGATTGACCCGTCCGGCCCGAGTGTGCAATTGATCCTGCCGGTGAAGACGACGGCGTTGGAGGGTTCGTCGGGAGAACGCTGGACCGATCACTTGGATTGGGCGTCTCAGCTCGATAAAGAAGTCATCGTGGAACAGGCCGATGGCGATCACTTCACGATGCTGATGGGCGAGCAAGCTCGCGAATTATCAAAGCGAATGGAACAGCACGCCACGGCGAAGTGAAGAAGTCGCCAGTGATTTGATTGGCGTCGTTCACTTTGCCATCAGGTATCCAACCCCGCGAACCGATTTGATTCGCGTGGGGTGGTTTGGGTCGTCGCCGAGTTTGCGTCGGACCCGTGAGACTCTCAAGTCGATTGAACGGTCAAGGCCATCGTAGGGCAGGCCCAGCAGATCGACATAGATGTCTTTGCGAGCGACAACCGAACCAGCACGCGATGCAAGGTATTCGATCAAGTCGAATTCGGCAGTGGTCATATCGACCTGGTCGCCCGCGATCGTTACCTGACGTTTCGCGGGTGTGACGATCATATCGCCAACGACGATTCGGTCTTCTTCGGTGAGCTGTGAGTCCGACTTTCTCAAATGATTTTTCAACCGAGCGAGCAGCGCACGCGGGCGGACCGGTTTGCTCATGAAATCATCCGCGCCGACTTCCAACGCGACGACTTCGTCAATTTCTTCCCCGCGAGCGGTCAGAACGATGATCGGTCCAGAGAAGTGATTTCGGACGGCCCGGCAGACATCGATCCCGTTCATGCTAGGTAAACCGATGTCCAACACAATCGCGTCAAATCGACTGTGGACAATTCGTTTGGCGGCGAGTTCGCCATCGTTTTCGATCTCCACCGAGAAACCGTTTTCTTGGAGGAAGTCACTGACCATCGCTGCCAAATGGGTGTCATCTTCGACCAATAGCAGTCGATCTTGCATTGCATCTTTTCCTTCTCGGGCATGAACGTTCAGCGATTGGAACCCCAGTCCTGCCAAAAGGTTTCGGCACAATAGGAGCTCATCGGAGAAACCGATGTCGTACCAATTTTCGATTGGTTTGGCGGAACCTTGCACCGGTATCGGCATTGAAGCATTGCCGTGAGCGGAGACTCACAGGGTTCACCAACGGGAGAGAAAAATGGATCGAAAATCAATCACCTGCAGCAATGGGCACCATCTACGAGCCGCGGGGGCGCTGGCCGGTAAAACCCTTCCTTGCCCTCGATGTGGTGTCGCGGTCACCATTCCGTGGGAAGAAGCATTGACTGTCGCTGCCGAACCCCCTGCCCGCGATACGCTGTCGGACACGGGCGTGATGCGAATTCTGGGTGACGCAACCGTGGCCCCCGTTCAGCAACCGGAAACTGAATCCAGCGAGGCGAATTCGGATTCACACCGACCGTGCCCGCGGTGTGAGTACTTGGTGAGCGATCAGTCCACGGTGTGCCCAAAGTGTGCTTGCTACATGGGCATGATGCCTCAGTTCCTGCGAGCACTGTTGCCCAAGAATATGTCCGCCTGAACAAGCGGTGAGCCGCACCCGAATAGCCCTCAAGGAACCCAACGCGGATACCTTGAGGGCGTTCGGACTGGCAATGACTAATTCTCGACGGTCAGTTCGCGTCGATAAATCGTCGTTCCGTTGGTCACGTACAAGTGCGAGTGATCCGGTCCGGCCAGCACACAGCTTGTCAGTGGTTTTGTCGCATCGGGTTTCGGGAGCACTCCACACGGGCGACCCGTCGGATCAAAGATTTGCACGCCCAGGTCACTGGTGATGTAGTAGCGACCGAGCTTGTCGACGGCCGTTCCATCACCTTTGGATGCCTTCAGGTATTGGGGCGGTTCATTGAACTTGAACTCGCCTTTGGGATCGATTGGCAATCGCATTGGCAAGGTTGGCATCTTGGCATCGAGCACTCCGCCTTCGTTGACTCGGAAAGTCCAGCTTGATTCGCCGCCGTGATCCGAAACAACCAGCGTGCCGCCATCGTTGGACAATGCGATTCCGTTCGGGCGGGTGATGCCTTCGTCCACGGACGTCACTTCGCCGGATTGAATGTCGATGCGTGTGACTTGATGCGTTCGAGTCTCAGTGATGAACAAGTAACCTTCATCGGATACTGCGAGATCATTCGGAGCAACGTTCTCGGCAATCGTTTTCACTTCGCCGGATTTGGGATCAATCGAGATCACACGCTTTTGAGAACCTTGGCATGCGTAGAGCAAATCGTTTGGACCAAACATCAAACCGCTGACCGATTCTTTTGCAATGACAGACTTGCTTTGGTCATTCGCATCGACTCGGACAACGGCCGGAGCACGCATGTCGCAGTAGTAGAAGTTTCCATCTGCGTCGCTGCATGGTGCGTCCGAGAATCCGAGATCCTCGGCGACGACTTCCCAAGACTTGCCGGGAACCAGCAGGTTCAATAGCGTCAAATCGCCTCGCAGGTCATCGGAGGTGTCGACGGTAGGCGTGTGCGATTCGCTCCGCCACAACCATTTCATCGCCTCGGGGAATTGCATGCTGCCGAAGTCGGCGTTGTGCCCGTAGCCTTCGGCCCAATCCAATCGCACATCGTATCCCATGTAGTTCAGCGACGATTCCATGCGTTGATTGGCGATCGGCCAGTGACCGAAAGGATTGTCGTTGTCGCCGCTGGTGTCCGACATGTAAACGCGAATCGGTTTGGGCTCGGTCTTGCGGATCAAGGATGAATAAAGGTCTCCACCACGCAAGTTCACGAAGCTGCCGACGTTGGAGTAGACCTTGCGGAATTGATCGGGACGTTCCCAGGCGACCGTGAAAGCACAGATTGCACCGGAGCTGGACCCTCCAATCGCACGCATGTTTGGGTCGTCGGAAAGGTTGTATTTCTTCTCGACCTCGGGAAGGATTTCTTCCAACAGGAATCGGCTGTAGCGATCGCCAAGGCTGTCGTACTCAAAACCCCGGTTGGATGATTTGCGGCCTCTGCGAGGTTTCGATTTGTCGTGACCCGGATTGAGGAACACTGCGATCGTTGGTGGCATGTCGCCACTGGCAATCAAGTTGTCAAACACGGTCGGGATTCGCCAGCGGCCCTTGACGTCACGCATCCGCTCGCCATCTTGGAACACCATCAGAGCGGCGGGTTCGTTCTCGTTGTATTGAGCTGGAACATAAACGGCCCAATCGCGAATCGTGTTGTCGAAGATCTTTGAATTCCAAGGTGGCATCGATTCGACTTTGCCTTGCGGAACGTCTTCATTCACGACCGCGAGCGGATGTGGTTCCCATTTTGGCTTGGTTGAAGCCGGAGGGATGACCGTGGATTCAGCTTCGTCGTTCCACAGCCATTGCAACGCGTTAGGCAATTCTTCCCCGCCCCATTTGCCACTGTGCCCACCTTCCGTCATCACGAATTTGTACTGGTAGCCAGCGAACTGAAGTGCGGCGGCCATGTCACGGTTTGCGAGCGGCCAGTTGCCGTGCAAGTTGCTCAAGTCATCGCGGCCTTCTTGCAGGTAAACCTGAATTGGTTTGGGATCGGATTTGGTTTTGCGAATCAAAGCGGGATAGGCCCAGCCACCGCGAATGTTGGTGTAACTGCCGATGTGGCTGAGCACCTTGCCGAACTGGTCAGGGCGTTCCCAAGCCACAGTGAAGGCACAGATGCCTCCCGAGGAAATTCCAGCAACGGCGCGTCGTTTGGGATCAGAAGAAATGTTTCGATCTTTCAATGCAACCGGAAGGAATTCATCGATCAGAAATCCCGCGTAGCGATCGCCCAACGAGTCGTACTCGAACGAACGGTTGCTGCGATTTTTTGCACCTGGTTTGGTGGCGGGAACGGTGCCAGGATTGACGAAGACCGCGATCGTCGGTGGCAACGATCCGTTGGCGATCAAGTTGTCCAGCACGATCGGAACGCGGAACGAACCGTTTGGTTTGGCGTAGTTCATTCCATCCATGAACACCATTAAGTTCGCTGGTGTCTTCGGATCGTATTGCGATGGAACATAGACGGCGTAATCGCGTCGAGTTCCCGGGAACGTTTTGCTCTCATCGAACACGCCCTTGGTGACTTTGCCTTTCGGTACGCCTTCCTGAACCGTTCGGAGTGTGTCGTCGTCGGCTTGAGCGGGCGATGTCAGTGAAGAGACACAGGCGACTGCTAGCACCAGCAGATAAGTGCATGGCCGGATCCACGAAGCAAAACGCTTCCCAGATTGAAAGGTGGGCTGGGGACCGGTGGAGTGATGCATGGTGAATCGCTGGGTGGGATGGATTGGGGAGGGATCCTCGCTCGTAAGTTCGCGAGAGGGGGCTCTGATCATCGTTGCTGGAGAGACGCCAAGCAAGTCCGGCAGTCGGGTGATCGTGACGGGTGGGAAGATCGTGGGAGCGTGATAAGTTTCTGGCCCATTCACTCCGGCCCAAACGAACCAACCATGAACATCATTTCACTTCTGCCCAGCGCGACCGAGATTGTTTGCGAGTTGGGGCTGACAGACCAATTGGTGGGGGGTCACGCATGAGTGCGACTTTCCAATTGGCGTTGAGCAGCTTCCGAAGGTCACCCGAACTCTGATTCCGCATGATGCGACCAGCGGCGAGATCGACACGATGGTTCGGGAGCGGTTACAAACCGAGCGAGCGTTGTACTCGCTGGACATGCCAGTGGTGGAATCGTTGCGTCCCGACTTGATCGTGACGCAGGCCTTGTGCGACGTGTGCGCGGTGGCGGAGTCAGAGGTCAATGCGGCGGCGTGTTCCCTGCCCGGACAACCTCGTGTGGTGAACTTGGAACCAACCTCGCTGTCGGAAATGTTCGATTGCATCGCTTTGGTCGGCGAAGCAGCGAATTGTTCCGGCCGGGCATCGGCTCTGATTGAAAGTTTGCGGTTGCGAGTTCAACGGGTGCGGGAACGAACCACAGAGTTGCAATCACGGGCGGGAGTCCAAGTGCCGGATGTGATGTTGTTGGAATGGATTGATCCGCCGTTCAGCGCCGGGCACTGGAGCCCCGAGTTGGTTCGGATTGCGGGCGGCAAAGAATGTGTGGGCGAGGCAGGCGAACGTTCGGTGACGACATCATGGGATCGCATTCGAGAGGCGGATCCCGATGTGTTGTTCATCGCTTGCTGTGGTTTCAACGTGGCACGAACGTTGGAGGATCTGCCGATTTTGCGAAGCTATCCCGGTTGGTCGGAGATGAAGTGTGTTCGCGAAGGACGCGTCTATGTGGTCGACGGTTCCGCTTACTTCAGTCGTCCGGGGCCAAGGTTGGTCGATAGTTTGGAGATCCTGGCCAATGCGCTGCACCCGCAAGTTCATCCGCTGCCCAGTGACTTGCCAGCCGCGTTGCAATTGACATCGGAGCAACTTGTCGCCGATTGAAGGTTTGATTCAATCGATAAGTCGTCGCTCCACTTCGCAGCATCAATGTGCTTCAGGCGATGCGTTCTTCAGTGATGTGGGCCGTGCCGTCTGGATCGACGCGGCGGAAGAAGCAGCTTTCGTAGTTTTCGTGACAAGCGGCACCGGTTTGATCGACGGACAATAAAATCGTGTCCGCATCGCAGTCCACTCGGATTTCGCGAACGACTTGGGCGTGCCCGCTGGTGTCGCCCTTCCGCCAGAGTTTGCCTCGCGAACGACTGAAGTAGACGGCTCGGTTGCCCGAGATGGTTTCGTCCCATGCTTCGCGGTTCATCCATGCCAACATCAGCACTCGCCCTGTTGTCGCGTCTTGGGCGATCGCGGGGAGCAATGGTTGGCCGGTCTTGGGGCACGGGACGCCAGCATCAAAGTTTGGAATGGAGGATGACATGAAGGTGATTATGTATTGAGTTTGACGATGATTTTGCCGGCCAGGTGGCTGCTGTCTTCGAGCGTCGCGGATTCTTGCAGTGCGTGAGCTTGAGCCGCTTCGTCCAGAGGGAATCTGGCACTGATGTTGGCGGACAATTTGCCGGACGCCAACCAATTGGAAATGTCCTCCGCGGCGGTTTTCATTTCCATCGGTGTGGCTTTGAACATGACAAAGCCGTGCAGCGAGCATTCCTTGACGTAGAACGGACCAACTGGAAACGCCGGCTTGGCATCTCGTCCAGCCATCAAGACCATGCGGCCGCGGCCGGCCAACAGGTCGATGGCTTCGTCAAAGTTTGGTTCGCGACGCGTTTCCCAAAGCACGTTGACTCCATCGGGAGCAAACGCTTTGGTTCGATCCGAGATGGATTCGTCTTTGTAGAGGATGACTTCTTCCGCACCCAGGTCACGACAGACTTGTGCTTTGGCTTCGCTGCCCGCGGTCGTGATCACGCGAGCACCTTTGGCGGCGGCCATTTGCACGACCATCGATCCGACGCCACCACTTCCACCGATGACCAGGATGCTTTCGCCGGGCGACAGTTGGGCTTCGCGAAAAAGTCCGAGGTGAGCGGTGACGCCGACCAGGGCGCACGCGGCGGCGTCTTCGTAGGGAACCGGCTCCGGTATTTTGAACGCCCAATGCTCATCAACGGCTATCAGCTCGGACAAGGTTCCTTGGCGTCCGAGCAACCCTTGGTTGGTGCACCAAACGCGATCGCCGATCGACAGTCGTTTGACGCCGGGCCCAACACTTTCGACGACACCCGCAGCATCGCTTCCAGGTACAAACGGCAGCGGCAGTTCCATCGCAATGGTGCCGGAGCGGATGTACGTGTCGATTGGATTGATGGCCGAAGCGTAGACGCGAATCACGACTTGGCCGGTGCCCGGCGTGGGATCGGGAAGTTCTCCGATTTGGATGGAATCAGTGGGGCCTGGTTCGGTGATGTAGGCGGCTTTCATGGGGCAACTCGTTGGCAAAGACACTCATCGAACGGAATGATTCTGGATCTGGATAAGAGATCGAGAAATCGCTTGCCCATATATTTTAACGTTGCTTGGACGATTCGCGAATGCGAGTGACCCAATCCGTTGCAGTGATTCGAAGGTTCGCGATCGCCTGAAATTCAGGTGAGTCGGAAGCCGCGGAATCGGAATCGTTGGTGGCTTGTTTCAGACGCTCGACCCACTGGGAATCTTGGATCGCGGATTCGACTTCGGCAGCTTTCGCGACGTCTTCTTTGGGGGCGAAGTAACGCAGA
The DNA here is from genome assembly GCF_002727185.1 of Rhodopirellula bahusiensis. Classification (NCBI taxonomy): domain Bacteria; kingdom Pseudomonadati; phylum Planctomycetota; class Planctomycetia; order Pirellulales; family Pirellulaceae; genus Rhodopirellula; species Rhodopirellula bahusiensis. The sequence continues at coordinate 73,919 of NZ_NIZW01000016.1, read as the reverse complement.
CATGACTTCAGCGTGTGAGACGCCGATCGCAATTTCTTTGTATCGCCTTGCTTGGCACCTTGTTTCAAGTTGGTCAGCAGCGTGGGGACCTCCATCAGGAACGCATCGCAAACAGAATCCATTGTGTCGGCGTCCCCGCCACAGTGCTTGGACAACTGCGATCGCCAATCCCAGTCCGTTTGGTCGGTTGTTTTTAAATCAGTCTGATTAGGGGGCGATTCCAAAGATGCGGAAGATTGATTCACCGTCGACGCCTCGGCCGAAACAGAGGGCTTTGGCAAATCACCGTCCTGAGGCAATTGTGGGGGCAACATTGCATCGAGCTCTGATGTTCGAGGAACCGCTGAAACACGTTCGAGTTCAGCGAGAAGCAACTCCAGGTCGACAGGTTTGGTGATGTAACCGTCCATGCCTGCTTCGCGACAAAGTTGACGATGTTGGTCCGTGACATGCGCGGTCAACGCGATGATTGGAGGCGGAGTTCGTCCCGCTTTGGAGAACTGTTCATGGATGATGCGAGTCGCTTCCGTGCCGTCCATGTTAGGCATTTGCAGATCCATCATGACGCAGTCGAATGTGTTGGTCGACAATCGCTCGACCGCAGCCTCGCCCGAATCAGCCGTTTGCACATGATGCCCGGAAGCCACCAATTGATCGTGAATGACCAAGCGGTTCGTGGCACTGTCATCGACAACCAACAGTCGATATCCGTTGGCGGGCTCGTGGGAGGCAGTGATCTGCGAGTCGTTGGATCGTTTCGGATCCGCCAACTGTTTGACGCCGGATGCGTATGATTCCGTCGCGGTGCGATCACCGTTCGATGATGTTGCTAGTCGGTTGCTGCGGCGTCGCTTTCGTTGGCCACGGCTGGATTGCAGCAGCGGTTTTCCTTGCAGCCACCGTCGAAGTTCATCCGGGTGCAACGGTTCAATCACAACCGCGTCTTCCCGTTTGGCTCGCCGAGGTGGGGACTCGCCCGCTCGCGTGATCCAAATCACTCGATCGCTGGACTTGCGGGCTCGGATTCGAAAGGCGGCATCCGCGGTTTGGTCGGTCAAAATCCAGTGCAAATGAACACAGCCAGGTTCCAGCATGGATGGTGTGCGGATTGGCCAGCGACAGTGCAGTAGCGTTTCTGCAATTGCATCTTGCATGGTCGTGTTGCCAACGGAGACCACCGCGGTGGCGCCCTGGGGAGCCGCTACGACCTTGCTCCCTTCGTCTTTCCCGGATTGTCCGTCCAGTGGCAATGCGAGTGCACACTGGAACTGGCTGCCCAGATTCACTTGACTGGTCACGGTGATGTCGCCACCCATTCGTTCAGCCAAACCACGGGCAATTGCCAGGCCCAAACCGGTTCCACCGAATTGCTTGTTCGTCCCGCGGTCGGCTTGCTCAAACGCATCAAAAATTCGCGATTGATTTTCGGGGGCGATGCCGATGCCGGTGTCCGAGACGGTTAGTTCAAACCAAGCCATCTGCGACGGATCGGCAGAGTCGTCCTGGGGTGTTGCAGCACTATCGTTCTTCGAGGTTGGGGCGTCGCCGATAGGGCTCAGTCGGAGGCTCACTTCGCCTTGGTTGGTGAACTTGATCGCGTTGCCTGCCAGGTTGATCACGATTTGACGGATTCGTTTTGGATCGGCGATGACTCGGCGAGGGGTGTCCGGATCAATGGACAGGCACAGCCGTACGGGCTTGTCGGCAACTCGAACGGCGAGGCATCCAAATGCATCTCCGATCACCTCGTGTAAATCCACAGGAACTGGATCGATCGCAACGCGTCCGGCTTCGATGGCGGCAAAGTCAAGAATGTCTTCAATGACGTCACGGAGTAATTCCGTGTTTTGAGCGATCAAGTTGACATAGCGTCGAGCCGAGTTGGGAAGCGTTTGTTGGGCCAACAGATCCGTCAGGCCTCGGATGCCTCCCAGTGGTGTTCTCAGTTCGTGTGAGATGCCGGCCATGAACTGCGTCTTGGTGCGGTTGGCCTGTTCGGCCGCCGCTTTCGCTTCCCGCATGGCTTCGAATGCGGCGCGTTGCAGCGTGACGTCGCGAATGATGACGGCTTGACCGGTCGCATCGCCCACCGGGATATGGTGAATGGACACTTCGCTTTCGAACGAACTGCCGTCGCCACGTCGGAGTCGCAATTGATGGCGTTCAGCCAACGGCAATCCGCCCCACTGATCGGACACCGGTGAAATTAAGTCGTTCAGTGGTCGTCCCACCAATCGACCGCCGCCTGCCTGCAACAATTCGCTGGCCGAAGGGTTGGCTTCCACAATCGAACGTTGAGCGTCGATCAACAGCACCGCGTCGCCGGCAGCATCGAACAACGCTCGCTTTCGCGCTTCGCTGTCACGAAGTGCGATTTCATTGCGGTGCTTTTCAGTGATGTCCCAAAAGATGATCTGAACGCCGACGCATTTTCCATTTTGGTCGTACTCGGGCGCCTTGAAGACTTGTGCAAAGCCAATTCGTCCATCGGATCCGGGATGCACTTCGACCTTGTCGACGGCGTGTCCGGTCGACATGACCAACAAGTCGTCGTTGCGATATTTCTCTCCGATGGATTCGCCAAACAACTCTGCGTCCGTGCTGCCGACGACGTCGACTGCGGTCATTCCAATGTCGGCGCAGAATTGCTCGTTGGCATAGGTGAAGACACCCTCCGTGCTTTTGCGAGCGACTTGCAGATGCATGCGATCGATCAGCGATTGAAAGGTTGTCTCGCTTTGATCGAGTCGGTGTTGCGTTTCCTGGCGTCGCGTGACTTCATTGCGAAGGGCGCGATTGACGCGACGAATTTGCAGTGACCGCCGGTGCACACGGTGCTGCAGCATGCGTTGGTGTTTGAGACGCGTGCGCAATCGGCCTTGCAAGTAGATGTGGAAATAGCCAGTGGCCATCAACGCGAAAAAAGTCCACAGGCGAACAGGCTCGATCCAAGCAAACGGTTCCGCTCCGGCCGCACCGGTGATTCTCTGCGCAATCGGGCCAAAGACATGCATCAACCCAATCGCGGCAACCGCAACACTTTGGATCGCGGTCATCCAAGTAACGAAGCGTCGGTGAAGCACCCGCCAAGCGAGCGGTAGCAGAATCAAATGAGCGACCACGACCGCCCAGTCCGGCGGCGTCATTGCATCAGCGATGGCGACCAAAAGAACAAGGATCACCCAGGATCGTGGACGTCGCCAAAGTTGTGTCCACCATCGTCGCATGAGTTCAAAGCTTTTTAGCGAGTTCTTCATCGGCGTGACGTTGCCACCAATGGTGTGCGTCTTCTTGCGTCCAGGGATATCGCGGTGCAAATGAATCCAAACGCTGAATCAAATCCGCCACCGAGCCCACACGGTCGTGTTTGTCCTTGGCCATGCAGGCTTGCACCAACGTATCCAGTTCGGAATCGATCGCCTCACCGCGATGCGTTTCGATCTCGAGTGGTTGTTGCGTCAGGATCAAGGCGAACATGGACTCGGGATCGCATTCTGCGAAAGGCGGTCGACCTGTCAGTAAAAAGTATAAGACACAGCCGAGCGAATAAACATCGCTTCGCGGGTCCATCACCGACGGAGCACGAAATCGCTCGGGCGCCATGTACATGGGGGTTCCCGCCCACACGGTTTCGGCAGTTTGAAAAACACCTTGGTTGGGTTCGAGCGGCTTAGCCAATCCAAAGTCAAACACCACCGCCCAGTCGCCGACGATGGTGTCGAAGCTCAGCATGATGTTTTGCGGCTTGAGATCGCGATGCATCAGGCCTTTGGAATGAGCCTCCAAGACGGCTTGGCAAACCTGTCGCATGATCCAGATCGCGCGAGCAGGACTTTGGTGGCCGCTTCGTGCGACGATCTCCGATAACGTGAGACCGTCGAGCAACTTCATCACACAGAACGCTTCTCCGTGTTCATTGCGACCGTAGTCGTAAATGGTCACGCTATGAGGACTGCTCAAACTGGCTGCCAAACGTGCCTCGCGGTCAAAGCGTCGATGATCGTCGTCGTCTTGCCGATCGACCCGAAGTACTTTCAGTGCAATGTCGCGGCCAAGTTCCGTGTGGCTGGCTCTGTAAACAACCCCCATGCCGCCCGCACCAAGTTCCTCGTGAATGTGGTATCGCCCGAGTGGTTGTTTGAGTGCCGAGGGCGCAGGGCCTTTTGCTAGTCGTTTGGCTACCAAAATGGGGGCGACGGAGGCGAGCGAAAGCAGCAACGCCCAAGGCCAAGTTGACGAAAGAGGGTACGCATCCTGGTTGGAGTCGCGTTCGACGATCAGTCCCATGCCAAATTCAGGAAGCCACTGCCAAACGCCGATGCACCACTTGCCGGTGTAAGTGCGGTAGCGCTGGCCATGCAACTGAGCTTCTGGGCTGTGAGAGACCGAGGCTGCGGCGATGGTTAGCGGGTTGACCGTGTGACCAAGCGACGACCCGCCTTCGGTATTGAACGACTCTGATTCGGTCGATAGATCCTGTTGATCGACCATTTGATTCAAGCGTGCTTCCGCCTCCGATGAGGTGGCGATCTCCGTCACCCGAAACTTTGCTCTCAATGCTGGCGGAACGTCCTCGGGAAGATTCACGCTATGCGTCTGCATGAACCCATCACGGTCGACCATGAACGCATCGACCGAGTTGGAATGGCTGATCGAAGACAAAGCTTCATTCAGCCATCGGTTGGTGTTCGGTGAAATGACAATCGCTGCACCGAGTACATCTGAACGACGAGCGTTTGTTCCTTCAGATGGTTTTGCAGTGTGTGCGTGAACCGGGACGATCCATGCCAACGGATTGATCTCAGAGGCATTCAGTTCATCGGCGAGCGTTTCGCCCAGCAACGTTGCCAAGGGTTCGGAAGCATGCAGAACAGTTCGTCCGCTGAGTGCTCTGGCCAAGTCGGCCGCACCGTCGGGAGGAAGCCGAGTGGAAGCTTGATCGACCATCGAGCGGATGTTTCCGTTGGCAAAAACGATCGCTAGCGGTTGCAGGTCCCGACTGAAGAAAATGACATCCGGGGTTTGGAAAGCTGGCAAGCCGTGAGAGCTCAACTCCGATGACTGCGACTTCAAGTTTCGCACTGCATCCGAGAACTGCTGGATGATTTCATCCGCTGAGCCGGAAAGTTCTGCTGTGGAGTCGAACCTTGTTAGCGATTGAATCGCTTCTTGAACGTCAGGTTGTCCCGCCAAGTCGATCGCGAATAGTTGATCGCGATGGAGAAGCTGTTTGATTTTGAGGGTGGAGTAGTCGAGTGCCAGCGACAGTGATTGCTGAGCGGATTTTTCTGCTTGCTGTTGAATCCGACGGTCGACCCAAGCCGCCACCAGCCAGATGCAAATGATGGTGGTTGCGGCGAGCAGCCAAACCAACCAGTTGTATTGCTTGGCTCGGTCGATGGGGCCAATCGAGGTCAACGTTTTGCGATGTTGTCCGCCTGGCCGCTGCGGGCGATCGGAATCGTGACGCGGCATCGCGTGGGTGCGTTGAGCGGCATGAACCGTATGCCCATCGCTGGCGTCTCGAGACGCGGAAATGGGGTCAGCGGTCGGCGATTGGTCGCCGTTGGAATCGGGCGTTGAACCCGAAGCTGTCTCCGCCATCGACCGGATCGCTCGAGCCACTTCGGAACCGGTGGTTTCTCGCGGTGTTGGAAGTCCCTGGCCAAATGGAGACGACGCGCTACCAGATTTTCGCCTGTTGGCTGCGCCTTCGACGCGAGCTGCGTTGGGGTCGTGTTCGGCCAACAAGGAAAGAACTTCCCGGATCAGTTCTTCATCGCCGGAGGCTTGGTCGCGAATGAATTTTTCTCTCGCGTCTTCCTCGATTTCCTCGGCTTCCCAGAACAGGTCGCGGACACGCTGGTAACGATCCGCATCCATCATGAGGTGGGCGATTCGTCGTCGGCGTTCGCTTGGTTGACACTGGCGTCCTGGGTTTCTTCCTCCGGATCACGCAGTTCGCGTCGCATCCAGGCTCGAGCCATTGCCCATTCCTTTTCGACGGTGCGAAGTCCCAGGTTGAGTTCTGCGGCAATCTCTTTCATGCCTAAGCCACCGAAGAACCGGAGTTCAACGACACGGGCTTGGCGTGGGCTCAAGCTGGCCAATTGCAGCAGCAGTTCGTCCAAAGCGACGACATCGTCATCTTGATCGAGAAGAAAGGTGACTTCGTCGTCGAGCTGACGTCGGATCCAGCCGCCGCCACGTTTCTGGGCTTGGGTTCGGCGAGCGTGGTCGACGAGGATTCGCCGCATGACCGTGGCACCAATGGCAAAGAAATGCGTCTTGCCCTGCCAGTCCACATGGTCTTGATCGACCATCCGCACATAGGCTTGGTGAACGAGTGAGGAACTGCTCAGCCGCTCGCGCCGCGGTTCAGATTGAAGGAACCGGCCCGCCATCCGACGCAAGTCATCGTACAGAAACGAAAACATCTGATCGGTTTTAGCCGCGTCACCGTTTTGACTACTTTGCAAGATTTGCGTGATCGATGACATCAACGAGGCTCAGTGGGACAGTGACCAAACTTTGGCGACAGATAAGGTTTGGGAGTGAATGTCAACGATCTCAGTGACTTCTACAGAGTAACCCCCTGCCATTGCGATTGCTACCGGCAAATCGTTCTGACGACACCACCTGAGGACCATCTCGTCTCGCTGACGCAATCCTTGCATGGTCAACGAAAGACGACCAAGCCGATCGTTTTGAAACGGATCGGCGCCCGCGAGGTAAACGATCAAGTCAAATTGACCTGATTGTGTTTGATGGCAATCGAGTTGCCCAAGGGTGGTTCGCAACGCTTCGCAGTAGTCCTCGTCCCCCGTTCCGTCCGGCAGGCTGACATCCAAATCGCTGGGCATCTTCCGCAGGGGAAAGTTTTTGACCCCGTGAACGGAACAGGTGAAAACGCTGGGGTCGTCCTTCAGGATCGAAGCGGTTCCGTTTCCTTGATGGACATCCAAGTCGATGATTGCGGCTCGCTCGATCAGTCCCTCCGCCTGCAGCGTTCGGATGGCGACCGCGGCATCGTTGAACACGCAGTATCCTTCTCCTTCGCCCGCGAAAGCGTGATGAGTGCCGCCGGCGAGGTTGGCGGAGACTCCTTCGGTGAGTGCCGCCCGCGCGGCCGATATCGTGGCCCCGGTGCTCCGGCGAGAACGCTCCACCATCTTTGGCGACCATGGAAATCCGATTCGTCGGATTTCTTGCTTGGTCAACGCTCCTGCCTGAACTCGTTGGACATAGTCCGATGTGTGGCAGGTCAGCAATTGTTCGTCCGTCGCGGCTTGCGGAACGATCAGAGCGTCGTCGCGGTGATATTCCGATTCGACCACCCTCTGCCGCAACAGCCGATACTTGGACATCGGAAACCGGTGCCCGTCAGGCAGAGGCAGATCGAAATGATCGGTGTAGTACAGACGCAATGCAGGCGAGTTGGCTGAGGGTTAAACTTGGTGCTGTGACCTCGACAGCACGTTCCATTGCAACACCTTATCGCACCCGACAAGACGAATGAATCCAGACCCATCCTCCACTCCAAACGTGCATCATCCAGATTCGGCGACTTCGATGGATCCGCAAGCGATCGATTCCGGTGGCACAACGTTGTCCGGTTGGGCATTTCAAGGAATGGTGGTCACGTTTGGATTGACCATGGGTTGTGTGTTCATGGGCGCGATCCTTTGGATGATCGGCGGAGACGAACCTCCCCAGGGCAATCAGACGATCTTTGTGCTGATTGGTGTTGTGGCGTTGGTGGCAAACACGGTGGTTGCATTCCTCGTGCCTGCGATGCAGCGATCCGCTGCGGCGACCAAATTGAGAGCCGCTGAGGGTGCCGTTGCTTCCGCTCGTAGTTGGTCGCAATGGCCCGAACGTGAACCGATGCCGATGCCACTGAGTCAGTTTTGCCAGACGGATCAAACAGCTCGTTTGATCGGGCAGTCGGTCATGGAAGGCACCGCGATCATCAATTTCGTCATGATGTTTTTGACACGTTCGCCAGTCAACTTGTTGTGTGCCCTGGTGGCTTTGTTGGGTGTTGTTGCGATGTTTCCGACGATCAGTCGGATGCGAATCCGCATCGCTTCTGCCTTGGAAGCCTAGGTCCACAAAGTCGAACTTTCGAGCACTTCCTCCCTCCGCTGTTTCAGCATCCCTCCTGCCAACGAATCCTTATGAAGAAACTACGAACGAAAAACAACATCGCCGACTCGATGCTTTGGAGCGGTGTTGTTGTCCTGCTGGTCAGTTGGGTGTTGCAACCGGTCGCTTCCGTCCACTCAGAAGACACATTGCCGGAACAAACTTCGGTGGAGAACGCCGATGCTTCCGACACCCTGCCGGAGCTGAAAACTTTGGATGGGCACTTTCCGTTTGATGTTCCTGAAACGCTGCAGCAATGGGAGTCACGAGCGGAGAAGCTTCGAACACGAGTTGCGATGGCGACGGGGTTGCATCCGATGCTGCCTCGGCCACCGATCGAGGCGACCATCCATTCCGTTGTGGAACGAGATGGTTTCCAAATCGAAAAGGTTTACTTTGAGAGTTTGCCCGGGCATTTCGTCACCGGGTTGTTGTTCCGTCCCGCCGGCGAGAATGCTGAACGTGGGTTGAATGCGGCTGGCAAGCGTCCCGCTGTGTTGTGCCCGCACGGGCATGGTGGCCGGATGATGCGGAACGATGCCGAAACGATGGAAAGGTTGATCGCCAATGGCGATGAAATGCATTTGGAATCAGGCAGTCATCCAAAACTGGCTCGTTGTGCGACACTGGCTCGCATGGGATGCGTGACGTTTATCTTTGACATGGTTGGCTACGCGGATTCGGTACAGCTCAGCTATGAGTTTGCTCACCGTCGGCACGCCACCCGAGAAGAAGAGAGTGTGCCCGCTGGATCGGATCCCGAGCTGTTCTTTAGCACTCCGGCCGATGCGCGTTTGCAATCGATTCTGGGGCTTCAGACCTACAATGCTTTGCGATCATTTGATTTCTTGGCGTCGTTGGATGAAGTCGATCCGGAACGTTTGGCGGTGACGGGTGGCAGTGGTGGCGGGACCCAAACCATTCTGTTGGATGCGTTGGAGCCACGAATCGCGGCCAGCTTTCCCAATGGGATGGTTTCGACATCGATGCAAGGCGGATGTGCGTGCGAGAATGCTTGCTTGCTTCGGATCGGAACGGGGAATGTCGAGCTGGCCGCTTTGATGGCTCCCAAGCCAATGGGAATGACGGCGGCGGACGACTGGACGATCGAGATGATGTCGGACGGGTACCCGGAGCTGAAGCAATTGTATTCGATGATGAATCAACCTGAGAACGTGTTGTGTGAATCGTTGGTCCAGTTCAAACACAATTACAACTACGTGACTCGCCGGATCATGTATGGATGGATGAACGAGCACCTCGATCTTGGTTTGGAGACACCGATCGTCGAAATTGATTTTCCTGCCATCACGGATGAAGAGGGCGCGGTGTGGGACGAAGGACACCCTGCACCAACTGAGCGTGGACCCAAGCACGAGCAATCGGTGTTGAGTTGGTGGAACGGAGAGAGTGGACAACTGCTCGAAGATTGCCTCGGCCAGTCCGCCACCGCGAAAGGATTTGACCAAAAGATTCGCCCTGCCTTGGCGACTTTGTTCGATCTGCCGATGCCCGAAACTTCGGGTGTGTCGGTGAAGTACTCGGCGCCAGTCGAGCACGACTCGGGGGCAATGGTGGTTTCTGGCGTCGTGATCGATGAGGCTCGTCGTCGTGAGATCCCGATTCGGAAATGGGTTGCAAAGTCAGACAGCGAGACGTCGTCAGCGGGCACTGCGATCTGGATTCATTCCGCTGCCGGCGAATCAACAGACACACCGGAATGGTCGGACGCTTTTGCGGCTCAGTTGGATCGATTCAACACCATTGTTGTGATCGACATCGCGGAGATGCCAACTGATGCCGACGAAGGAAAGCAGCGAACGAATCCGCAGCCTCGACGAGCGTCGGCTGCGTTCACTTATGGTTACAACCGGCCGTTGGCTTCCACGCGATGCGCGGATGTTCTCGCGGTGGTTTCCGCATTTCAAAACCCGCCCGGTGGCGTGAGCTTAGTCGCACCGGAAGGTTCCGCTGCTTATGCCTTGGCGGCTGCAGCGATCGCGGGGCCGTTCTTGGAGGACGCGGTGATCGATGTGAGTGGTTTCCGATTCGCGAATCTTCTTCACCAAGACGATGAGGACTTTGTTCCCGGCATGGTGAAGTACGGTGACGTCGATGCCCTGGCCGCTTGGCGTGCGCCGTATGCCCTGACGATCCGTGATTCAGGTGGAAAAAATTGGGCGACAACGAAAGCGATCTACCAGGCTCGTGATGCCTCGGATCAAGTTCGTTGCCAAGCGAGTCAATGATTCGCCGGCGCATAAAAAAGGCCCGAGCGAACTCGGGCCTGATGTCGCTGGCATGGGATTCATGCCAGCTTGATTTCATTAGAGTGATGGATCATTCCGCGGCGGCTTCGGGCAGGTCTTTGTCGACCCATCCCCATCCTCCACGGCCGCCATCGACGCGGCTTTGAACATCGTCCATGGTTTCAAGTGCGGTGGGCTCCCAGAAGTTTTTCAGTGCTTCGCGATCGAGTGGTTCCAATGAACGGAACAAACGGAAGCCGACTCCGCGAGATGGATCGTCGGTGAACCACCAAGGGCTTTTGGGGAAGTTCGGATCTTCGTTCTTCCATTCATCATCGTCCGATGCCAGTCGAGCGGCACTGCGAAGTTCCGGTGGATCGCTTTCCCAGCTGCCACCACGAGAGACGCACGGCCAAGGATTTTCTGGCCAACGAACCGCGTCAATCGCGTTGTCGACGGGCGATTCCTTCAGCCACTGGTAGCCTTCTTCCGAGTACTCGTTGACGGTCCATTCGGCCGCGTTGCCGTGCATGTCATGCAGGCCAAACGGGTTGGGCTTTTTGGTTCCCACGTGAGCCGGGCCGTCGTATGAATTGTCGAAGTACCAAGCGTAGTCTTCGATGTCGTCGGCACTGTCGCCCCAACTGTAAGCGGTCGTGGTTCCACCGCGTGCGGCGTATTCCCACTCGGCCTCGGTTGGCAAGCGGTACTGGTGATCCGTGATCAGGCTCAACCACTTCGTGAATTGCTGTGCCGCGTACTGCGTCATCGTCACGGCAGGTTGCTCGGGTTCCTCGCCGTACTCGTAGGTGAAGGATGGGTCGTACAACTCCGTCGGCGCGGTGATCGAGTCGGCCAAGTTGGAATCGTCGACGGTACGAATGCCTTCGGCTTCAAATGATTTGAAGACGGCATACATTCGCATGTATTCCTTGTACATCGCCCAGGTCGTTTCCGTTTTGGCGACCCACATCGGCGAGACATTGATCTCAACCGTTGGCCCTTCGTCGTCGGCACGTGGGTCCGCGTCTTCGGGGCTGCCCATTGTGAACTTGCCACCGGGAATAGGAATCATCTCGAACGTGATGTCGGTTCCGGGAATCTTTTGCGTGTAGGGGACCATGAATCGACCGTCGCCCAAATCGACGGAGGGGCCTTCGGCTGGCTTTTCGCTGGCGATCCCAACCGTGGCGGCTTGACTGGATTCAGCAGCGGCTTCTTGGCCGTGAGCCGAGTTCAGGGCACCGGATGGAAGGATCGATCCCGCTGCCATCGAGCAGACGGCAGCGATACCGAGTGGGCGGAGAGAGCGTTTCAAATCAAACGTCATGGTGTGACAAATTGAGCAAGTGAGTGGATCGGAGGTCTTTTTGACAACCATCCAGTTTAGTCGAAAAAGCCAGTCACCTGAATGCGTTTTTGGTGTGAAACTCGGCTCGGATCAGCCCGCCACGAACCGAGCGGGGGATCGTTGATCCCTGGTTGGGACCAGCTCGAAGACATCGATGCTGCCGCAATCCACCAAATCGCCGGGGTAGTTGGCTGCGATCAGGTTTTTGCCGCCCTGGGTCAATTTCAATCGCTCGGCGAGCGTCTCAGAGCTGTTGACACCATCGTGGGTGATGCAGTGCTGCCACGCCGACAAAGCGATCGCTCCCGAATCATTGAGCAGCTCAATCGGGCCGTCATAAAATCGCGGCGAATCGGCCAGTCGTTGATGGCACATGGCGATGATGGCCCCCGCGAGAAGCACGTCTTCGGCGGTCACGCACCCGTTGGTGCCCGCGCACACAATTCTCGCAAAAGCATTTTCGTCTTGGTTGGCCGAATGCCACTTCACCAACCGATCGATGACCGCGGACAAGTTGGCAAAACAAGCCAGCCACATTTTTTCGCATTGTTCAGCCGCCCGGATCGCGGCGGTTCCGTTGGTGGTCGTCAGCACCAAATCGCGTTCACCAACCCCGGCGGGCGAATACTCCCCGGGGGAGTTGCCATAGTCGAACCCTACGATCGGTTGGCAGCCTCGTTCGCCGCACAGCAGCGGCACATTGTCGGGCTCCGCGGAAGATTTTATTGCAAATGCTTCTTCGATTTCACCGCAAGTCGTGATCGATTTAGCTCCCGCGGACAGTGCCGTCGTGGCGACCGTGGTTGCTCGCAAAACGTCGATCACCACCGCGACGGAAGCTGGGGCTCGTTCAGATTCGCCGGCGGAATTGGGCGTCAGCCAAGTTTCAATTTTCATGATGGTCGGAATCAGGAGATAAGTCAGGGACGCGTCAGGATGCGAGGACGCTCAGTAGCGATCTTGTTCGGCTTCCGCCCACACATCGGCGTGGTCGGAATTGTCAAAATGGACATGAATCACGCTGGGGCTACAACACACCGGACAATCTTCGACATACTGTTGGTCGCGTCCAGCGGCGATGTCCAGCGGGATCACGATTTCTTCGCCACAGTTGTCGCAGACATAGGTGCCGTCCAGTGCCGCATCAGTGGATGCTGATTCGGATGAGTTCCAATCGTCCTGGTGAGGCACCGGGTCATCGTTCAGCAATTGCTGCCACTCCGGCACGAGATCGCCATCCGAATCCTCGTGAGTTGATCGGTTTGGATCGTCGAGATCGTCCGAGTCGTGGTTGCTCATGTTTTCAACGTCATCATTTTCGTTTCTCAAGTTCAATCAGCGGAATTCCAATGAATCTCACACAAGTTCGGCTCGCACAAAGCTTGTTGGTCGGCAGCCTGTTCATGGGAACGCTGGGTTGCGGCGTTAGCAGTACCAAAACAATGCCGCTTCCGACTTCGAAACAATCCGACAGCGTCGAATCAGCCGAAGGTGGTTTGGCGTCGGCATGGGATGATATCGCGGGTGCCAAGACCAAGCTGCGAGGCGATGATGTCGTGGTCGTGGACTTACGGGAAGTGGCCGAGTCCGATTTGGAAAACGCGGTGAAGTTGCTGTCCAACACCAGCACGGTCAGCGAGTTGTTCTTGCCCGATGCGGCTTGGACCGAGGGGATGGTTCTGCGATTGGCGGCTCTTCCCAATCTGAAACGTCTGCGAGTTTATGGCAAGGCGTTTGATGACGCGAAAGCGAAAACGATATCGGGTTTGCCGGCGTTGATCGCGGTCACTTTCCAAGACACTTCGGTTACTGACGATGGTGCGAGTGTGTTGGCGGAGCTGAATGAGCTGCAAGAAATCTCGCTGATGAATTCGCCGGTGACGGACAAGGTTCTTGAGTCGATTTCGACGTTGCCCAAGCTGACGAAGCTTAAGTTGCGAGGTACCAAAATCACGGGGCAAGCGTTCGATCCAATTTCCAATTTGCCGTTGAAGGATCTGGAATTGGCGGAAACCGATTTTGGTCCCGAAGGCATGCCCGCTCTCGCGAATATTGTGGGTTTGGAAAAGATCAATCTCTGGCTGACCAAAATTGACAACGAGTCATTGAAGGCATTCGAGGGCAAGACATCGTTGACGGTCTTGAACATCGACAACTGCCCCGCGATCACCGAAGAAGCGATTCCGGTGATCGTCTCGCTTCCTCATTTGAAATTGCTGCACTTGGGCAAGACGAGCGTTGCACCGGACGCGCTTCCGCAACTCAAGCCGCTGCAAGAACTCGAGACTTTGTTCGTGACCAACCTCGGTTTGGAAGACGCTCCCGCGAAAGAACTCGAGGCGATGTTTCCGAACCTGAAGCGTTTCGAATATTGATTTGAGCCGACGTCGTTTCAGTCGGTCTGTTTGATGATTGGTTCTCAGCGGCTGGTTGCACGAGCCCGATCGTAGATCGCTTCGTTTTCTTTTGCCGATTCGAAGAGGTCCACGATTGGATGCGAGTAATCCACCGAAAGTAGTCTCTCCAGAGAAGTTCGAAGATCATCCAGTAGGTCGATTTGTTTTCGACGCGTTCGTCCTCGTAGCGTCGCACGTGATCGGCGATCGTCCGTGCGGAGATGCACCCGTGAGCCAACCACGGTGAGAACTTCGATGAGTCGTTCGGTGCCAGTATCCCATTGGGAGTTTGCTTGTAGACCCGCAAGCGATCCTCGTCCCAAATGTATTCCTGCAATCGCTGGTTTCCCGCGGTTTGTCCTCCGGGAAATCGATTCAAACATCGATCGTCTTTCGATTGACTCAATCGTCCGAGCGAATTCAAGGTCGGGATTTCGCCGGCTTCCAATCCTTCGGGGAGTTCACAGTTGATCTGACTTGGTTCGCCGAGTGGAGGTCGAGCCTCGCAGTGTTTTTCGATTTGCTTTCGAAAGTCAGTGAATAGTTCCGGTGTATCGGCTATTTCAAATGGCCCGGTTCGGTGAAACCCCAGGGCGGTTGTTTCGAATTGTCGCGGATCGATGCATTGGACTGCGAAACACTGATCGGCAGCGGCGGCGCGGAGAAGAGGTTCGTGGTCGATCGTCCGAAGGTCGTTTCGAAACCAAATCAGTGCGTTCGCCATGGCGTGCCAGTCGGTCGTCAAAGAAGTCCGAGAGCCTGCTGCCACGAACGTTTCTGTTTCTTCACGCCAAACTCGTTGTGCAGGTCGGACCAGGATTTAGAAATCGCGGCGCAAGCGTCTTCGGGAGTTTTGTCGCCTGTCAAGCATTGACGAACTTCCGAGTCCAGAACCGCGAGGTATCGGTCGCCGCCGACCAAGTTCAGTGGCGGCATCACGTTGGGGTTTTGCCAAGCGGTTCGCAACCAGGGTTGGTAGTTTCCGCCGGTCGCATCGTCGATCGATGAGCTGGCCGTTGGGTGCTGGAGACCTGGGATCGAACGGTACAACGGTTCGCTGCCCTGCCCTCCCGCTAGCCACTTCAAAAACTGGTTGGCAGCGGCCGTTTGTCGGCACGATGCGGCCAGCGATCCGACGAGGGTTTGCGGTGCGAGCACGACTCGGCCGGTTCGTGCCAGCGCCACGCCGTCAGCATCGACCGCTCCAGATTCCGCGATCGGGAACGCCGCCACTTGCACGTTGCTGGTCAGAGTCGCTTCGTCTTCCGCATCGGTTTGGTCGGTTGTGACCTGTGGGAACCCAAGCCCGGCGACCAGTTTGCCGGAACTGACGTCGCGGAAGATTTCACCGGGAGTCATTGATGATTCGGGACCGTGCTTTGCCGTCGCAGCCATTTGCCGAAGGACGTCGACATATTCGGGCTGGGTCAAAAGCGGTTCCAGTGTGTTGCGATCGAACAACCAGGTGGCACTCAGCACGGAAGCCAGACGCCACAGGTACGACACGCCGGCCCAACCTTCCGCGGTGGGCTCAGCGACTTGTCCAGGGAACTCAGCCGCGAGTTGTTCAAGGTCGCCCCATGTGATGGCAGCTGATGTCGAAACCTTCGTCGCTGCCTTTTCGCCGACCATCAGAGCGGGCAAGGATCCGCCCAAACATTTGGCTCGTGGTTCTTGCGCGAACGTCATCGCCACTCGGACCGCGGGCGGATCCGACTTGGTTGTGCTCGCACCCGAATCTTCGCTCGATTCTGATTGCAACGAAGGCATGATCAATTCGCGTGAAACCATCTCGCCCAGTTGGCTGAGCGGATAGGCGATCACCTCCGCCTTCGCCGCGGCGTCCCAGATCGCAGGTTGGTCTTCCGCAGTTTCAGAAGAGGTGTTCGGCGGTGTGATGACGGTGATCTTCAGCGGTTGTTCGCTGATCGATTGCCAGGTTCGGCGAAGTGTTTCCGCGTCGGCATCGGTTCCCGTCCAAACCACTCGCAGCGGAACATCGGTGCGGACCGTCGTATTTGATTCCGACTCATCGCTTTTGGAAGCCTCGCGGCAACCGGTCAAAACGGCTGCTCCGGCGACCGAAGTCCACGCCAACCATTGCCGTCTTTGCCAGACGGATCGACGCCCGAGATCGGTTTCGCTCAGCCCACCGGAAGGCGAGATTTCACAGGCTTGGTTTGGTTGGCGGTTGCCGAGTGAGGCGGAGTGAGACGCGTCCCGATCGGCAGATTCAATCTTCGCGGAATGCTTCGCGAGGCGAGTTTTCGCAGGCATCGTGGGGCTCGTGAGACGACAGTTTGGATGTTGGTTGCGTGGTTGAAAACGCAAGTACGCGTTATACTGCCCGCCAGTTCGCTTGATCCGAGCGGCTCTCGTCCTCCTTGTCTTCGATTTCACTGCACTGAAGCAACGCAACATGGCTCACTATCTCGGCATTGACATTGGCACCAGCGGCACGAAGACCCTGCTGATCGACGAAACCGGCCAGGTGGTTGCCGAGGCGAATGCAGAATATCCCATGGAGCAACCCAAACCGGGTTGGACTCAACAGGATCCCGAGCACTGGTGGGCGGCGACGAAAAAGACCGTCAAAGCGGTGATGAAAAAGTCAGGTGTCGACAAGGCCGACGTGAAAGCGATCGGTTTGTCGGGACAAATGCACGGTTCCGTTTTTCTGGACCGTGATGACAATGTGATTCGTCCGGCATTGTTGTGGAACGATCAACGCACGGCCGATCAGTGCGACCAAATCACCTCGGCTGCTGGCTCGCGTGAAAAGCTGATCGGCATGGTCGCCAATCCGGCATTGACCGGGTTTCAGGCTCCCAAGGTGCTTTGGTTGCGAGACAATGAGAAACGTAACTTTGACAAACTCGCGAAAGTTTTGCTGCCCAAGGATGACATCCGTCGGCGGCTGACGGGTGACTATGTCACCGAAGTCAGCGACGCCAGCGGCACGTTGTTCTTAGACGTGAAGAAGCGAGATTGGTCGAAGACTCTACTGGGCAAACTGGATTTGTCCGCTGACTTGCTGCCTCGCGTGGTCGAGTCCGAAGACGTCACCGGCACGCTGACCAAAGAAGCCGCGAAAGCTCTCGGGCTGACGACGGAGTGCAAGGTGGTCGGGGGTGCGGGTGACTGTGCCGCCGGTGCGATCGGCAACGGCATCGTCAAATCGGGTTTGCTCAGCACTTCGATCGGGACCAGCGGTGTGATGTTTGTTCACAGCGATGAACCCAACGTCGATGCGTCCGGCCGGCTCCATACATTCTGTCACGCCGTTCGCGGGAAGTGGCACATGATGGGAGTCAACTTGACCAGCGGCGGTTCACTGCAATGGTGGGTGGATCAAGTCGTGCAGGGCTTGGCCGGCGTTCCTGCCTCGAAACGTTTCGAAGCTGCCACGGCGGAAGCGGAGAAGGCGATCGCTGGCAGTGGTGGGTTACTATTTTTGCCCTACTTGAACGGTGAACGAACACCGCACGCGGATCCAAACGCACGCGGAGCCTTTGTGGGCATGAATCTCACCCATGACCGGGCTGCAATGACACGTGCGGTGATGGAAGGCATCACATTTGCACTGCGTGATAGCCTGGAAATCATCGAGTCATTGGGCGTTCCTGTCCGCCAGATTCGCGCGAGCGGTGGCGGCAGCAAGAACGTTTTTTGGCGTCAAATGCAAGCCGATGTGTTCGGCAAAAAGATCACGACCTTGAAGGTCGAACAGGGCCCGGCCTTCGGTGTCGCTTTGCTCGCCGCGGTCGGCGACGGAGCCTACAAGCACATCGCGCAGGCATGCCAGGCGACCATCGAGGTGGCCGCCGAAACCAAAGCGGATCGTTCCGCGAAACTCACTTACAACAAGCTCTTTCCTGTCTACCGATCTCTGTACGGCAGTTTGAAAGACGACATGCACCAACTGGCTGAATTGCAATCAACAAATTGAACGAATCCTCAGAAGCAAACGATCTCGCCATTCGGCGTCAGATCATCGACGAAACCCAATGCGTGGTGGTCAAGGTCGGCACGCGAGTTCTCACTACATCGGACGGCAAACTCGATCTCGAACGCGTGGATCGACTGGCGGAACAACTTTGCCGCATCGCCGACACCGGACGTCAAACCATCATGGTCAGTAGCGGTGCTGTCGGCGCCGGCGTCGCCAAACTGGGTTTGCCGCAGCGTCCAACCGACCTGAAGTCGTTGCAGGCGATCGCCGCGATCGGACAAGCTGACTTGATCGGTGCCTACGAAAAGTCGTTGCAGAAACGAGGCCGGCACGCCGCTCAGGTTTTGCTAACCCGAAACGACCTTCGTCGTCGCAGCGGTTACTTGCACGTGCGCAATGCTCTCAACGGAATCGATGAGTTGGGCGCCATCGCGGTTGTTAACGAAAACGACTCGGTTGCTGTTTCGGAATTGAAGACAACCTTCGGTGACAACGACCGTTTGGCCGCTCAGGTCGCGGGACTTTTCAACGATGTGATGTTGATTTTGTTGACGGATGTTTCCGCACTCTACGATGGTCACCCCGACGAAAAAGACAGCCAGCCGATTCACATGGTCCATGATGTGGACGATGGTGTGATGGCATTGGTTGACGACCAAGTGTCTGCTGTCAGCAAAGGTGGAATGGGCGGCAAGTTGCGAGCGTCGAAGCTGGCCAACTCGCACGGTCATCCCACGATCATCGGATCGGGCACCGAGGATTTTGTGCTCGATCGAATTTTCGCGGGCGATGCAGTGGGGACATTGTTCGTGCCTCCAAAGCGTTCGCTCAAAGGGCGGCGACGTTGGATCGGCAGTTCCGCCAACGTTGCGGGGACGTTGTACCTCGACCAAGGCGCGGTGGATGCGATCCAGAAGCAAGGCCGTAGTCTCTTGGCGATCGGGATCCAACGCGTGGAAGGAAGCTTCGCGCACGGGAACGTGGTCCGTTTGGTTGGACCCAATGGCAAAGAGTTCGGACGCGGTCTATCGAACTACCGCAGCCACGAGGTCGCCCGCATCGCTGGCAAGCCCAGCGAACAAATCGAATGGATCCTCGGGCATCGTCCTTACGAGAACGTGATTCATCGCAACAACTTGGTGCTGCGGATCGTCCCCGAGTGAGCAGCGGGCTGGGCTTCCAAACCCGGCCAAATCCAACGACGGTCTTGGAAGACCATCGTACGAGCAGTTGGCTGAGCCGGAACGCAACCCGTCCGGCTAAGCCGCACGTCGAAGCGGTTCACGATGCAACGATGGCATCGGCAGCGTTTCGGGATTGTCGTCGACTGCCAGAACGCCGGCGGTTTGCACCGAACGCGAAATCGCGTTTCCGGCCAGAGGAGCGGTCATGCGTCGAAGGCCCGAGATGAAACTCGATGGGCGTAGTCCGCCGGCCAGTGTGGTCGTGAGTAGGCGTTGGATACCGCGACCCCAACCGGCCGACCCGCCGCCGCGGAAGTGATCCGAGATGGCTTGCAGGCGCCGATGGTTTCGGTGGATGCGAAGGTCGTAGTCGAGCACTTCGGTTTCGAAGTCGACGCTCATTGCGCTGTCATCGGCAACCACGCATCGCCAACCTGCTTGGGTGGTCAGGTGACCAAATGCAAGCGAAGCCTCGATCGTATCGGTGCCGCGATAGGTGCCGATCAAACTGCGAAGCAAATCTCGACGCCAGAACGACGCGGCGAGGAAAGCTCCTTCGATGCGAGCGGCGGCTTTGCGAGCCACTTGTTTGTCGCCAAATCCAATTGGGCCGCAAGCGGATGAAGCGGTGGTCCGCCATCCCGCATGCTCGATCCGCTGTGTTTCTGAATCGCGGACCACCGGCACAACCACGCCGGTTTCGTGGCCTTCGAATTGTGCGAGCGCCGCTTCGGTCCAGTTCTCGGTGGCAACGTGGCCGTCAGTGACAACGTGCACGAAACGACCCATCGCCGATTCAGCGGCTTCGGAAATTTGGCGCAGGACGCTCGTCGAACCAGTGTCGACGAACCGCACCTCCTCGCCCAAATCAAACGGGTCGTCATAGCTCCCGTCATGAGGCACAATCACCTCGCACCCATCTGGGCGATGCTGCAATACACTTGCGAGCGAGGATTCGAAAGCCGCGTCATCACCACCGTGAGGGACGACGATCGACAAACGCGGGATGTTAGACAAATTTCGCACCACTGCACCTGCCAAGGATTCTGCTTACCGGGCTGACCGAGACCCTCGGTTCGCCGCTGTGAAAGGATTTCGGACGGGAGCGTGATTCCAGTTGAGACGATCGGTCCGGTTCATCTCGAAAGCGGGCAACTTCCTTTTGAGTCAAACGGACCGACCCGATAATCGTCATCGCTTTCCAAACCCTTTCTTCTTCCATCCGCGAATCTCACGACGTGAAACGTTTGCTATGAAACAAGTCTCACTAGGCCACGATGGTTTCCCCGTCTCTCGACTTGGATTCGGGGGGTGGGCATTGGGTGGCCAATGGGGCGCTCAGGACGACGAAGCTTCCCTCGCTGCGCTCCAGCACGCCGTTGAACATGGGATCACCTTCATCGACACCGCTCCGGGATACGGGGACGGTCGCAGTGAGCAAGTGATCGGTCAGTTTTTGAAACAACTGCCGGCATCCATTCGCGAAAAAATTCATGTGGCGACGAAGACGCCGCCTTCGGAAGGTCCGTGGCCGCCAAGCCCCTATTGCCGTTGGCAAGATCGATACGGAGCCGCTTACATCCGTGCAAACGTCGAAGAACGTCTGCGGAATCTTGGTGTCGAATGCCTCGATTTGTTGCAGCTGCACTCTTGGACGTCGGCATGGAACGATGACCCGCAACCGTTGTTGGTTCTGCAGAAACTTCGCCAAGAAGGCAAAATCAATCGCATTGGGTTGTGCACTCCCGAGCAAGACCAGAACTGCGTGATCCAGTTGATGCGAGATGGATTGGTCGATGTCGTCCAGGTTGTGTTCAATATCTTTGAGCAAGAACCCGCCGCACAATTGTTTCCTGTTGCGGAAGAGACTGGCACCGGCGTGATTGTTCGCGTTTCACTGGACGAAGGTGCCCTGACCGGCAAATACTCCGCGGATCATGAGTTCCCCGAAGACGACTTTCGATCCGGGTTCTTCGCCGGCGACCGCATGCAGCGAACGACGAAGCGGGTCGATGCCATTCGCGATGACCTGAAAGAGTTCGGGCTGGACGAACACTATTCTTTGGCCGCCACCGCGATTCAGTTCGCGATGTCACCGGCGGCGGTTCAGACCGTGATCGTTGGAATGCGAAATGTCGACCAAGTCGCATTGAACGTCGCGACGGAAGCTCTGCCAGCGTTGCCCGAGGACTTCTTGCGTCGACTGCAATTGCACCAGTGGCGTCGCGGCGTTTGGTACAGCGGCAAGTGAATCACAAACCGGCGAGTCGATTTTCGGCGTCGCCGAATGCGTCGATCGGCACGCCCATGCGATCCATGATCGACAAATACATGCTGCAAAGTTTTCGGTCGTCGTCGGATTCTTCCAAGTAGTCCAAAACGCGGCCGGTTTCGAGTTTCCCAGAAAGGCCACCGGTCAGTAGCACGGGCAGCTTGCTGGAATCGTGTGCGTTGCCGGACCACATGCTGGACAGGAACAACAAGCACGAATGATCCAGCACCGTGCCGTCACCTTCTGCCATCGCATCGAGCTTGCCGGCCAAGTAGGCGTATTGGCTGCAGTAGTATCGCGAAATTCGTTCATAGGCATCTGAACGATCGCTGTGCGATGCGGAGTGGTGCGTCGATTTCACGTCGAGGAATGGATAGAACAATCCGGACAAGTCACGGTTGAGGAGCAGCGTTGCGACTCGAGATTTATCGGTTTGGAATCCTAACGCCACGATGTCGCACATCAGTCGCATGTGTTCGCGGATGTCTTCGGGCAAACCATCATCGGGACGCTTCATCGCGTGAATCGGTTTGCCCTGATCCTTGGCTCGGTCGCTTGCCTTCGAGTGAGCCGCTCGCATGGAAGCGGCGCGTCGTTCGACTTCGCGAACGCTACTCAGAAACTCTTCCAACTTGGCTCGGTCGGCCACACTGACTTGTCGTCGCAGCGACGCCGCGTCTTCGCCGACTCGGTCGAGAATGCTTTCGTTGCGGCGACTGCCTTGGTTGTCGAACAACGCGTCAAAAGCCAGCGATGGGTAGACCTCCATCGGCACCGGTGACGTTGCGTTCTGCCACGAAATGTGTGAGCTGTAGGCCATCGAAAAATTGGTTTCGTGGTAACCCGTTACCGGTTGCTCGCACCCGAGCACCAAACTGGGAACCGCCGTTTGATCCTGGAAGTGATTCGCGAGAACTTGGTCCATGCTGATGTCGCCGCGAAGTTCGGAGCCCTTTTTCAGCGACGCACCTGAGAGAATGTTGCCCGTTTGTCCGGGGTGAATCCCAACGCCGGTCGCGTTCTCGTTGAACAGTCCGGTGATGAAATTCATCTTGTGCTTGAGCGATTCCATGGGCGCCAGGCTCTTGCCCAACTCCATGTCTTCGCCAGCACCTTTGGCCCACCAGTGATCGGCGTTGATCCCGCAGCCCATGAACAACGCGGCAAAGCGTTGCGGGGTTTCCGCGGCGTCGTGGCCGATCATCGTTTCGCTGCCCCAGACCGGGATCGATTCCAACCACGGCAAAGCCATGGCCACACCGGCACCACGCAGCAACGTTCTTCGATTGACAGCAGGATTCATGGCGAAGGTTCCGTTTCGGGGGTGGGAGCGTTGTCGACGGAGGCGAGTTGAATACGTTTGTTGCGAAACGCGGGACTGGTCACAATCGTTTCCATCAGGGATAGGAAACGGTGGTCGTTGGCTTGCAGGTTGGACTTCATTTCTGCGATCAGCGATTCGTCTGAGAGCTGCAACGAGCGTCCAAGTGCGAATGCCAAAAGCTTGCGACACAAGTGCTCGACAAAGTCGTCTTCGCGGTCGCGCCGGATGTAATCGCGCAGGCCTTCGATCCCGTCGCCTTGGCCGCCATCGGGGAACACAACGCTGGCGTCGATCGCACGTCCGCCCAGGTCCGCGTCTCGCATTTCACCCACGGGACCGTAGCCTTCGAAGACCAACCCCATCGAGTCGATTCGTTCATGACATCCTGCGCAACTGGGATGCTCGCGGTGTCGAGCGAGCGCCTCGCGAATGGTCAGTTCGCCGAGTTTGGATTCGTCTTCGGGCAATTCCGGGACTTCGGCGGGAGGTGCCGGAACGTGCTCGCCGAGAACCCGCTGCACGACCCAGTTGCCTCGCTGCACGGGGCTGGTTCTCAAACCTGGTGAGTTGCGAGTCAAGAAGACTCCCATGGGCAACAATCCGCCACGGCCAAATTCGTTTGCACTGGAAAGCTCAATCCAGCCATCTTCGGAGTCGGATGCTTTCAACAACGAGTCAAATTGTTTCTCGTCAACGCCGTAGTGCATCGCCAACTCTCGATTGACGAAGGTGTGATCGGCGTAAAGGAGATCCAGCACTGAGCCGTCTCGTTCCACGACGTCGGTGAACAGTCGCAACGGTTCCTCCAACATCGCTTGACGCAATTCGTCGGTGAACGTCGGGAACTTTTCGCGGTCGACTCCATTGTGTTGATCGAAGCGGCGGAAGTTCAGCCAGTTGCCCATGAATTCGCGAACGAAGCCTTGGCTTCTGGCATCGTTCAGCATGCGGCGTGTTTGTTCCGCGAGAACGCTGGGATCTTGCAGTTGATCCTCAGCTGCCAGCTCCATCAGCGTCTCATCCGGCATGCTCGACCAGAGGAAGTAGCTCAGGCGATTGGCCAGCGAATGAGAATCGAGTGGTTGCACGCCCGAAGAAAGTTTGGAAATAACTGAACCGGGGTCAGCCTGGCCAGAGTTAGTCGGGTCAACGCGGTAGCAGAAATGGGGCGACATCAGGATCCGCACGACACAGTCGCGAACGGATTCTTCGTGGTTGAGTTCGCCTTCGGTCCGCAGGTATTGATAGAACGCGAGCAGCGAATCCTTGTCGGTTGGTTCGAGCGGACGACGGTAGGCTCGCTCGGCAAACTGCAGCATCGCTTCGAGCTGGACTGGTTCGGACTGTTCGCGAATTTGTTCCAGTGAGCGGAATGTTTTGGACATGTCGTCGAAGTAACGCCGAATCGCTGCGAGAGCTTTCTCGCTCGCTCCAACCCGCTTGGCTTTTTCGGTGTAGGCATCACAAAGTCCGCGGACCTTATCTTCGGAAATGCAGTCCTTGTCTTCGGCGCGGTACCGATCAAACACTCGGTCTCGCATGAATTTCGAATCCGTGCGGTCAAACCAAATGAAGCCCGAGTACTGCCGCATCGGGGCGGACGCGACGAAGTCCAGTTCCAACCAAAGGCGATCCAATGTCGCTCGCTGGGCATCGGTCAGCATCAGGTCGCAAAGCGGCGCGTCGTCACGGAAGTATCCCATTTGGCTGTGGAATCCGGCGCTCAAGAAGCGACCTTTCAGCTTCTTTTCCTTTTTTGGGTCCAGGTACACACGAGCTCGTTCGGAGATCAAAAATTGATCCGGAAACACATCGCAGAATCGATTCAGCTCTTCCGCGAAAGTTGCTTGGTCGTCTTCTGATTCGGGAACGAGCATGCATGCGATGACAGCCTCTTCAGCCGGAATTTTAAACCGGCTCGGATCGAAGGTTTTCATTAAATCCGGCAGCGGCGGAAGTTGGTCTTGTGCGAATCGTCGTCGGTTGGCGACGAATTGGCGGTTCTTCCAAAGCACCAGCGACTGCGAACCTGGGTTCATGTCCGGTGCGGTCAGATTGGGAACATCCGGAATCAGCGACTGACGAAGAGACTCGATGAATTTCGCGATGTCATTGCAGTGTTGTTTGGCTTCCGTCTCGGTCTCCGTTGTCTGCGTGACTTCGTTCCACATGGTCTTCAAGGCGACGATGGGACCAATCGTCGTGGGATCGGACTCTTTCGCTGAATCGGTGAGTAGGTCACTCAGTGTATGACAGTACTTTGCGCTGACACCATGTTGTATCGCGAGGTCGTCAAGCGAACCGCCGGCGGGCGACTGTTGGTGTTTCCATACCACGAACAAGTGGTCTGAAATCTCAGTGTTCTGCTCTCGATAGAAATCGATGATTCGATTGACGCAGAATTTGTCACGGTCGGTGGGGGTGATCACCGGGTGAGGCGAGAATGCGAGTCCCGACGGTGTGATCGCCATGTGTTCGGCGACGCGGCGGGCCGCTTGCAGGTACTTTTTCAGCAGTGCCGGCGACATGGTTAGCGATTCGCCCGAGTTGTCGAAACCGGCCTCGTTGGCGGGATCGATCGGGAAGTCCGCTGCGGGGCGAATGTCGACGCCGGTGAGATCGCGAATCGTGCGATCGTATTCGGAGCTGCTGAGTCGCCGGGCGAGCACCAAACCGGGGTCGCCGCTGGTGCGTTTTGCTTCCGCTTCCTTCAGGGACTCAATCCAAGCAATCACCGCATCGCATTGCTCGGTGGTTGGCTGAACGTCGGAGTCCTCCGGTGGCATGTCGCCGACTTCCAGGCGATCCAGAACCACGGACCAGTGACGAAAACGCTTCACGACATCCTCGATGTTCCGGTCCGCACTCAGGTCCAGGTCACCTTCGGCGGATTGGTCATCGTGGCACTGCAGACAATTTTGCTGCAGGAACGGTTGGACCGTTTCTTGGAAGACGGTTTCGAGAGAGTCCGATCCTTGAGACGTGGCACAGCAACAGCTGACGAGAAGGATCAAAACAAATCGCATGGAATGCATGGCCGCGTTGAGGTTAGGAGGGAACGCGAATCGGGGCATGGGGTGCGGGAGAACCGCGGCGGGATGATCGAGGTCGAGGCGATCGACGAACGATTGTGCCCATGATAGCCCATCGACGTCGTGAACAAACCGGCAAACCAAACTGGGGGTCGGCAATTTTGCAATCTACGCCCGAGTCATCCATACTGAATGGCCTCCTCTGGCACAGTCAGTCCCGGCTCAACATCGATCCGCTGACGCACGCCCTGCTTCATGATTCTCATCCCGTGAGCGTTTCCCATGACCGCTGTTCCCACCAACGAAGGAAGCGAGACGACAGCCGGACCGACGCGCCGACAACAACTTGAGCATCACCTGAAAACCTGTCCCACGGATCGCGACGGGTATCTGGAATTGGCGTCGATCTACCGAGAAGAAAATCGGCCATTGCAGGCCGCCAAGATTCTGAGCCAGGCTCACGAAACATTTCCTGATGATGCTGCGTTGGTGTGGGAACTGGAAGAAGCCCAATTGGCGAGATCCGTTCAACAGTTGGTCGAAGTCCGTGACCTGGCGGCTCGATTGGGCAATTCATCCGTGGATCATGAATTGGAGCGAGCGACCACAGATTGGGGGAACTGTCGCCTCAAGGTTTGCCGAGCCCGGCTGGGTCGCGATCCTTCGTTGACGTATCTGCACATGGTCCTTGGTGAAGCCTTGTACGACCTTGAACGGTACGACGAAGCAATCGACGAGTTGGAACCTTTGTTGGATTCGGAAACGCATTCGCCAGGAGCCTACTTGCTGACTGGGCGTTGCCAGTTGTTGCTCAGCAAAGACATGGCGGCGATGAAATCGTTGCGTCAGGCGTCGATTCGCCGAGCGGTCATCGGTCCCGCGAAAACTCGATCGGCGGCGCTGAAGTTGCTGATCGACTTGGCCGAACGGCATGGACTCAACGCGAGTTTGCAGTTTTATCAACAATCTCTTCAGGCGATTCCATGAATCAAGCTATTGGTGACCCCGATCAAATCCGCCAGTTCGCGTCGCAATTGGCTCGATTTGCTGAAGAGTTGCGACAACGCGGCACGGGGCTGTCCGCGCAGATGAACCAGTTGGAGCAGAGCTGGCGGGATGAACAGCAACGAAAATTCAATCAGGAATTTCAGGATCAACTGCGGCAGCTCCAGCGATTGGTGCAAGCCACGGACGAGCACGTGCCGTATCTGATGCGGAAGGCGGACCAGTTGGATGCCTACCTCGGGCGTTGATGATAACAACGGAAGCGATCCTTCTCGGTGAATTTTGCGCCACCCGAATTCGTCTGGATTCACGTCTGCCTTCGGCTCGAAACCGCTTTCAGCCATAGCGAGCGTTGACGGTCAATCGTCTTGGACGCTGTGGCGATTTGTGTCTCGGGGCGACTTGAACGACTGGCGAAGTCGATGGATCCGTGAAGGGTTCTTGCAACGAGCGGTCCCAATGTCCACCCTATTGACGCGGGAAAGAAGAAATCCCACGCCCCATTCACGCAAAAGCCGCTTCAGGCACCCAGGTGATTCGGCCGATACTTCCCGTCTAAACTTGCGATTCAACCTGACCTCGATACCACTCTGTTCAAAGGCACTTCCCGACGATGAGCCAGCACCCGAACTCGTATCCGAAACTGCACAACGCTGCTTGGCCCGGAGTGGTCGGCAAGGGCGATGACGATGCCAACCCCGTCATCCCTTTGGACGAAATGCTTGACCTGACCGCTGCGGCGGAAGTGGACGGTCGGAAATTTGATGGAGTCGATTTGTTCTTGTTCTCGCCTCATGTTTCCATCGACGCGGATGACGCGGAACTGGAAGCCTTGGCCGAGAAAGTCCGTAGCCGATCGTTGGACATCGGAACCGTGGTTGCTCCGGTTTGGGAACCCACCGGCGGCGGCAGCGCGGGCGGCAGTCCCGAAGAAGTCGAAGCGTTCTTGAAACAAGTTCGCAAGGGATGTGAGATCGGCAAGAAACTTCGCGAACTCGGCGTTCGACCTCACGGTTGCATTCGCTTGGACAGTGCGATGGGTGTGGCCGATTGGGTGAAAGATCCCGAGGCCAACCAGAGCAAGATTGCTGACACGTTCAAAGCTGCGTCGGACATCGCCGAAGAGTACGACGAACGTCTCGCTGCCGAAGGCGAAATCTGCTGGGGCGGCATGCAGTCTTGGAAGAAGATGGTCGACTTGCTCGAACGCGTCGGTCATCCCGAACGATTTGGTTTCCAAGCCGACATGGCTCACACGTTGTTGTACTTGCTGGGCTACAACGCTCCCGAAGATGCGATCCTTCCACAAGATTTCGACTGGGCGGACAAAGAGAAGAAGGCCGCGGCTCTGAAAGAACTGACGCATGCGTTGCGACCTTGGACGATCGATTTCCACGTCGCACAAAACGATGCGACCGTGCACGGAACCGGCAGCCACGACAAAACGGGACGCCACTGTTTGCCAAACGATCCCAATGGCAAATTGGACATCGCCACGGACGCGGGCCACTGGCTGCGTGACGAGCACGGCGACGTGTTGCAGACCTGCAAACACATTTGCTGGGACGGTTGCATGTTCCCCAACGACGTCATGCACAAACCTGAAACCTGGAACGATATCTTGGCTGCGATGCTGAGCGTTCAGGATGCTCACGGATGGAACGAGTGATTCGGCGACGTCAGTGAATCAACTGGCGGCACGTCGAAATTGGACGGCTCGCGTCGTACCGCTACGAGGCCCCTTCCGCTTAATCAAATGAATAGCCCTTCTGTAACGTCAGACATGGCGGCAGACGGGCACCTGCTTTCCAGCAACATTCAATCAATCTCCTCTTTTCCCCACATCGACGAATGAAACCTCTGAACATCGGTTTGATCGGCTACGGCTTCATGGGCCGAACGCACACCAACGGATACCGTCAGGCACCTCGCTTCTTTGACCTGGAATACCATCCCGTTCTGAAGGCCGTTTGCGCTCGCAACGAAGAGAAGGCCAAGCAGTTTGCGGAGCAACAAGGTTACGAGTCGGTCGAAACCGATTGGCGTAAGTTGCTCGAGCGTGATGACATCGACGCCGTCGACATTTGCGTCCCCAACAATCTGCACAAAGAAATCTCGATCGCTGCCGCGGAAGCTGGCAAGATGGTTCTGTGTGAGAAGCCGTTGGCGCTCAGCACCGCCGAAGGCATCGAAATGTGCGAAGCGGTTGAGAAGGCGGGCGTTCGCAACATGGTTTGGTACAACTACCGCCGAGTCCCCGCGGTCACCTTGGCCAAGCAAATGATCGACGAAGGTCGACTCGGAAAGATCTTCCACTACCGCGCCAACTTCCTGCAGGACTGGACGATCAACGCCGACGTTCCCCAAGGTGGTGCGGCGACGTGGCGTCTAGATGCGGAAGCGGCAGGCAGCGGCGTGACCGGTGACTTGCTGGCTCACTGCATCGACACCGCGTTGTGGCTCAACGGCAGCATTCAAGATGTCTCGGCCGTGACAGAAACGTTCGTCAAAGAACGTGTTCACGCCGAAACCGGTGAGAAGACTCCCGTCAAAATTGATGACGCGTGTGCTTTCCATTGCCACTTCGACAACGGTTCGCTCGGATTGTTCGAGTCGACTCGTTACGCTCGTGGTCACAAAGCGTTGTACACGCTGGAAATCAACGGCGAGCACGGTTCGCTTCGTTGGGATTTGCATGACCTGCATCGTTTGGAATTCTTTGACCACAACGACGACAGCATCGTCCGCGGCTGGCGCAGCATTCACGTCAGCGATGGCGATCAGCCATACATGGCCAACTGGTGGGTTCCCGGATTGCAGATCGGCTATGAGCACACCTTCGTGCACCAAGTCGCTGACTTCTTGAAGTCGTTGGAATCGGACCAGCCCGCTGCACCGACTTTCCGCGATGCTTTGGAAACCCAACGAGTCTGCGATGCTGTGCTCGACAGTGCCGCAACACGCAGCTGGAAAGACGTGAAGTGAGACCCAGCGACCTGACTGGTTTAGCAGAGCTGTTTCCCGCGGATCGGTTTCGTACCGATCCGGCAGCGCAGGCAGCTTTTGAATCAGACGGGTTGCTCGCTTACACCGCCCGGCCTCGCGGGGTGGTCTTTCCCGAGACCGCCGACGAGGTCGTGTCCGCGGTGCGTTGGTGCTACGAACACCACGTGCCGGTGGTCGCTCGAGGCAGCGGCACGGGGCTTTCCGGTGGTGCCATGCCGCACCGCGACGGAATCGTGATCGCGCTGAATCGGCTGAACCGGATCCTGCACGTTGATCCAGTGGAACGAACCGCGGCGGTTCAATGTGGCGTTGTGAACCTCGCTGTTTCTCAAGCCGCTCGGCCTCATGGGCTGTACTTCGCACCGGACCCTTCCAGCCAATCTGTGTGCACGATCGGTGGCAACATCGCGTTCAATTCCGGTGGAGCACACTGCCTAAAATACGGCATGACCGCCGGGCACACGCTGGCGATGGATGTGGTGCTCGGTGATGGAACTGTGACCAGCATCGGTGGATCGTCATTGGAGCATGCCGGTCCGGATTCCACCGGTTTCATTTGTGGCAACGAAGGTATGTTGGGGATCGCCCTGCAAGCGACCTTGCGATTGCTGCCACTGCCGGAAGTCTTTCATACCGTCTTGGTTGGATACGACGACATCCGCGCGGCGGGGAATGCGGTTGGTGCGATCATCGCCGCGAATTTGTTGCCTGGTGCGATGGAGATCATGGATGCGATGTCGATTCGTGCCGCCGAAGCCGCCGTGGCGTGTGGTTATCCCAAGAACGCAAACAGCGTGTTGATCGTCGAGCTGGAAGGTTCGGCGGAACGCGTTGCGATGGAAAAGGAAACCTTGGCGAAGGTGATCGCCGGTACTCAGCCGTCCGCGGTCGAGATCGCTGCGAACGATGCCGAACGACTGGCGATTTGGAAGGGACGCAAGTCGGTGTTCTCGGCGGCCGGTCGATTGAGCCCTGACTTCATCGTTCAGGATGGCGTCGTTCCGCGGCGTTGCTTGGGCGAAGCCCTCGAACGAATTGAGTCGATGAGTCGTGAATGTGGTGTTCCCGTCGCGAATGTTTTTCATGCCGGCGATGGCAACTTGCACCCGCTGATCATGTACGACGGAAAGATTCCCGGTGCCTTCGACAAAGCCAATGACTTTGCTCATTCGATTCTGCGGTTGTGCATCGAAATGGGCGGTTCAATCACGGGCGAACACGGAGTAGGGATCGAGAAACGCGGTGTCTTCGCCGAAATGTTTGATGAGCCCACGATCGACTTGATGCACCGTGTGCGAGCGGAAATGGACCCGCACGAAATCTGCAATCGCGGCAAGATGTTTCCGGATGCGGAGTCCCCTGCCCTGTCCACGTCAGGATTGCATCCACTGGAAAAAGCGGGGGTGATTTTCCGTGAGTGACTCCGAAAATACAGCGTCAATTCCCGGAGACATCGAAACTCCCGAATCAGTGCGGCACTGGGCGGATCTGATTCGAGATTGGAAGGCTTCGTCGACCGGAGATCATCTGATTCCGGTCGGTGGATGCAGCAAGCTTGGTTTGTCGTGCGTGAACAGCAGTGCGGATGCCGAAGCGAATTCTGCACGGCGTTTCTCAACACGGAACCTAGCTGGCATCCTTCAATACGATCCGTCTGAGTTCACCATCTCGGCCGCCTCGGGAACGTCCCTCCACGAAGTCATTGCCGCTCTGGCGGAGCACGGTCAAACCCTGCCGTTCGATCCGCCACGGGCGAAAATGGGTGCAACGATCGGCGGGTGCGTCGCGTCCGGTTGGAGTGGTCCCGGACGCTGGCGATATGGAGGCCTGCGGGATTTCATCCTCGCCGCTTCGTTCCTGGATGGTTTGGGGAACGAAGTTCACACCGGCGCACCGGTCGTCAAGAACGCGGCCGGATTTGATTTTCCCAAGCTGATGGTCGGAAGCCTTGGGCGATTGGGTGTGCTCACGCGATTGACCTTCAAAGTCTTTCCTCAATCGGTCGAGCCACAAACTTGGGTGGTGAAGTGCGGCGACGTTGCCACGGCGACCTTGCACATGCAAACGCTCTCTCGATTGCCGATCGAACTGGATGCGATTGAATTGTGCCAACCGGGAATGACTGACCCAGATGACTGGTGCATCGTGTTGCGAGTGCCCGGGCCTCAGTCGGTGGCCGAGTCCATCATGGATCGCGTCAAGAACATTGTCGGCGAGACCGAGACGCGTAAGTTGTCGGAAGAGCATGCTGAGAAGTCATGGTCCAAACTGCTGCACGTCGAAGGAGAAGTCTCCGTTCGCATTCCGATGACCCCGCGGCAAATCGAAACCATCGTCCAGTCGTTTCCGAAGCAGTTGTCTGAACTTGGATGGAGGTTCCACTTCGGCTTGGCTGGCAATGTGATGTTTGTCACCGGTTCAGGCGACTTGGTCCTGTTGGATTCTTGGTTGGTCGAGCATGGTTTGGCTGGCTTGGTGCTCGATGCCAATGACGCCACAGCGCGGGGAACGCAAATTGGGATGTGGCGGCACGATGAAGTGGTTGTTCGAGTGGCAAAGGCGATCGATCCTCAACGATGCTTTGCACCATTTCAGTTTGGCGAGCCAATGCACTTTGTACGCTCGGGAGCCTGAAGACCATGCAGCATAACATTCCCCTGGAGACGACCGGACCGAATGCCGATGCGATGGCGGAAGCCGTTAGCACGTGCATTCGTTGTGGCTTTTGCTTGTCGGCTTGCCCGACCTATGACGTTCTCCAACGCGAATCGGATTCGCCTCGGGGGCGCATCATTTTGATGAAGGAAGTGTTGGAAGGTTCGATGCCGGCAGACAAGGCTGCGCCTCACCTGGATGCTTGTTTAGGCTGTTTGGCTTGCGAGCCCGCATGTCCTTCCGGTGTGTCGTACCGGCACCTGCTCAGCCCCTATCGCTCGCTCGTTCGAGATCGTATTCCCGTTGCTTGGCCGCAGAGGCTGCAGCGATGGCTGACCGCTCAAACCCTGCCCTACCCCAAACGATTTCGCTTCGCGGCGCGAATGGGGCAGATTGGCAAAACGTTTTCCGCCCTGGTTCCATCGTTCTTGCGGCCAATGTTGGATCTGTTGCCGGAGACCTTGCCCGCTGCGACGAAGCTGCAGCCTCGCTACTCACCAATGGGTGACCAAGTTGGGCGTGTTGCGTTGCTTGCTGGTTGCGCTCAACAAGTCCTGGCACCTGAAATCAACGAAGCCACGATCGCGGTGCTTCGGCACATTGGCTTGGAAGTCTTGGTGCCACCAGAGCAGAGTTGTTGTGGCTCGCTGGCTTGGCACGTTGGCGATGGTGATCGAGCGGCTAAGTTCGCTCGCAACAACGTGCGTGTCTTTTCGAGCGATTCACAACCGATTGACGCGATCGTCACCAATGCGGCGGGATGTGGATCAGGCATGCAAGAGTACGGCATGATTTTACGAGGCACTGACATTGAATCGCAGGCGGCATCTTTGGCCGCGACGGTGAAGGACGTCTCCGTGGTTGTGTGCGAGCATGCGGATCGACTTCGGCTGAAGCGACCCGCGTTGGTGCATGAGGGCGAGTCGATCGTGCGGGTGGCCTACCACGACGCATGTCATTTGGCCAACGCTCAGGGAGTGCGACTGCAGCCTCGCGAATTGCTCTGCCGGGTTCCGGATGTGGAGTTGGTGGATGTTGCGGAAGCACACTTGTGTTGTGGTTCAGCGGGAACTTACAACTTGGATCAACCTGAAACCGCGGATGAGCTCGGCCGCCGAAAAGCGAAAGCGGTCTTGGCAACGGGTGCCCCGATCGTGGTCAGCGGCAACATTGGTTGTCTGACGCAGTTGCAATCGCATTTGAATTCCATGGCGACGGAATCGCACCCAGCACCTCGAGTGATGCACACGATGGAATTTCTGAGTGCGTGCTTGGAAGAATCGCCCTCCTTCGAAACCAACCCTGGACCGAAACGATCGCCATGAGTTTCAACGAATTGTCTTTGAGCGAGCTGGAAGCGTTGGCTCGGCAGGAGAACGTGCAAGGGAAGACGATCGACTGCTTGCTCGCGTTGCAATCGGACGACGAAGAGGTGCGGACTTGGGCGAGTGAAGTTCTGTCGGGATCGGTCGAGCCAACCGCTGACGAGGAAGAAGAGATGGCTGGATTGCTCGAGACGGTTTTGTACGAAGGCGAAGATGGTCAGAGCTGGGCCGCGACGGCGGTCGACCAACTCTACTGGACCGCAACGATGCTGGGCCGCCTGAACCAGGTCGATCCATCAACCTCAAAGGTCCTGCGAGAACTCGCCGAGTCCAAGTCACCCGCCCTAACCCCCGCCGCCAAACGAGCCCAGTCAGTCATCGAACGATTGGTGGGGTGACGATCGCCCCATTTCGCAGGCTTTGAAGAACATCTCACAATTAATCGTGCGAATTGGACGCAAGCCTAACCTAGGAGCGTTTGGTTTCTGAGGCGGTAAAGGTGCTTTGAACTCAAACCGCGAGCGTTCTATTGTGGTTCGCTGTGTTTGTCGGTGGGTTTGACGAGCACCAAAACCTCTCCTAAGCCGGAGCATTCGATCGGTGGGAAGTGTTTCAGTAGGTTGGCGGGAACGACTGGGTTTGACCTCGTGAGCCGCTCGGGTGTTCGCACCTGTTGTACGTGGGAGTCGTGGCCAACGCCAAACAGCTTACGTACCCGAAGACACCTGCGCACTTGCTTTGTGGCCCCGTGCTGACGCCCGATTTCACGCCGAAGAATTGTCCTTTTCGTCATCCGTTGGCATCTGCTCAACGGTAATTCGGCAATCTTGCTGTGCAGCAGGGGCGTCTGCCTTCCGAAGGAAAACGCCCCTCAACGATGCTTTGTTTTTCGCAGTCGCTTGTTAATGTTGAGTAGATTGACGCTCGGGTTTCGCGTCTCTATAGTCTTTGTTAGGGGGGGTGATGCCCGCGTTCCGGGCCCTGCCCTATGTCTTTTAAGCGTGATTCATGTTCCCAAGGACTCAATGATGAAGACGAAATGTCGAAGCTCAAGTGGTTTCACCTTGGTGGAGCTGCTGGTCGTGATTGCAATTATCGGCGTGTTGGTCGGGCTATTGCTTCCGGCTGTGCAGGCTGCTCGTGAAGCAGCACGGCGGATGAGTTGTAGCAACAACTTCAAGCAGATCGGCTTGGCGATGCACAACTATCACTCTGCTTATGATCAACTACCACGGCACTCGACCGGCACTTGGCGTGATGACGCTCCCAACGCGTGGGCGCCGTACAATACTCACAACTCGGGCTCCTTGAGTGCGATGGTTGGACTGCTTCCATTCATGGAGCAGCAAGGTTTGTGGGAGATGATCAGCAATCCATCTCAACAGCGGGTGGATGGTGGCGTTCAAACACCGCCATGGCCTGCCATGGGGCCTGCTCCGCGAATCAATGGAGGACGCAACCAATACATTCCTTGGATGACTGAAACGCCGGCGTTGCGATGTCCCAGCGATCCAGGAGTGGGGCTTCCTGCAGGTGGTCGTTCGAACTACGCATTTTGCCTCGGTGATGCATTTCAGGGAACGCCGTTTACTCGGCCGATTCGTTGGAATGGCACGGGAGGCAGTCCATTCGACGTGATCTCGGGCAGCAAGACCACTCAAGGTCGGTACGCCCGCGGCATGTTCACGCATCGGACCGATCGGAAATTTCGCGACGTCTTGGATGGCTTGTCGAACACCATCGCGATGGGGGAGATGATGACGGACCTGGGCGACAACGACAATCGAACCACCCTCAACCGCACCCTCGATAATGTTGAGCAAAACGTCTCGATTTGTGAACAGACTGGGCATATCGATCCGCAACGACCCTCGTTTTGGTGTGATGGAGTCGATTGTCCCGCACCGACAGGACCGGGTGCATTGCACAGTCCCAACGACATTTACAATCGGGGAATGATGTGGATGATCTCGTTGCCAACTTCAACAGGGCTGTTCACCAACCTTCCGCCCAATTCGGAACTGTGCGTGGACCGATGGACTGAAGGAGGAGGTTCGATCACCGCCAGTAGTCGACACCAAGGTGGAGTGCACGTCTTGATGGGCGACGGAGCGGTCAGGTTCATCACGGACTCGATCGAAGCTGGAAACAGCCAAGCGGGACCTGTCAACGCCGGCCAACGTAGTCCCTATGGATTGTGGGGCGGCCTGGGAACTCGTGGGAACAAAGAGTCTGTGTCGCTCGAGTAGTCCCCTTCTTGCTGCATTGAAGAATGTCCTTTCTCAGGGAGTCTGACTCCCTGTGTTGTTGCCATTTGGAACCGAGTTCCAAATGGCTTTTCACTTTCTGACGCTCCCTTTTCTATGAATGATTGAAATGAAATCTCTGAGTTTAAGTATTTTCGTTTTCTCGATGCTCTTGATCACTGTTGGTTGTGGCGAGTCCAGTACGGTTATTCAGCCTGCTGACGATGCACCAGTGACCGAGACGGACAAAGAAATGGAATCAGCCGACTACGAGAATGAGATGAAAAAGATGCAGTAGTTTTATATCCGGTGATGTCGCCTTGTATGTTTCTGTTGGACGCGGCTTCCTCATGTGTTCGCACTGGTTTTTCGAAGGCTGGTGTGCAGTTCCATTGTGCTCCATCTGGAAGGATGACGTGTGAGTTTGCAGGAAGCTCAGAAACTACAAGGCGGTCGTCACGCCCCGCAGGTGTGGCAAACGTGCTGGGGAACCGTCGCGATTTGTCTCGCGTGGATTTGTGCTGCAATCGGATGCCAGCCAAACGTCTCACCACCGGACGCCCCGATCCGGGTCAAGGACAAGGCAGCGACATCGGAGAGTTTGCAGCCCGAGGTTTCGTCTTTCAGGAAGACCGAACAACAGAACACCCAATCCGACCAGCTTGATCGCCAGGACGCTTTGGACGAATTGAATCGAATCTTAAGCGGTTCAGGGGGCCGCGACGCGGAACGGGATTCAGGCAAGGCTGTGGTTGAAATCGTCGAGATGTCGCTGGATCGGTTTCCAGACGATTCGGAGGTTTTGTATTTTTCCGCACTGGTTCAATCTCATCGGCTGGGGCTCGTTGACGAAGCGATCCAGACTCTGCGGCGAATCGATCTGGATGAATCGGAAGTGGGACCGGCGGCATTGGGAATGCAGTCAGATTGGCTCGCTCAAACAGGGCATTATGAGGAGGCGATTGCCGGTTATCGACGGCTGCTGGATCGCTTTCCTGAGGCGACCGAGGCACACCGTCAGTTGGCGGCCTTGTTGAACCGGTTGGGCCGGCGTCACGAAGCCGCCCGGTACCTTCGCAATCTGGTGCGTTTGGGGGACGTTCGACAGGCTGAGCTTGCTTCTTTGCTTTCCATTCAAGATCCATCGCTGACCTCCGCAGGGAACGGAAGCCAGCAGTCCAGTGAAGACCTTTCGGGGTGGGTTGGGGCTATCGCCCAGGCACATCGTCTGATGGCGTCACACGAGCCACACCTGGCGGTTGATTCGCTGGCGAGTTGGATCGATGAATCAGAAACACATTCTTCCAACGGGTCAGGATGGAATGCCGCCTTGGCACTGCTTGGACGCGCTGCCGTGGACGCGAACGACATGGAAAGTCTCCGCTTGTGGTGGGAGCACGTCAACCAAGATCAGCTTCTTTGGGCGGATCATTGGTTTGCATTGAGCAGACTCGTCAATGATCAATTGCGTGACACGGAATTGGCAGTTCCGTTGATGATTGAAGCGATTCATCGTGATCCAACCGATCGAGTCGCGCTCGGGTTGCTCGCGAACTGGATGAACCAAATGCAGAGGCATGATGTTGAGAGAGAGACCACGCAGCGAATGGAACGGCTGAAGAGAACCGTGATTCTGGGCAATCAAATTGGAAGTCTGGGGACGAGCTCCCCGCAGGATGGTTCTGAGCAAATGATGCAACTTGCTGAGCACTTAGATCAGCTCGGGCGAGGTCTGGAGGCGAATGCGTGGCGGATGATCGCGGTGATGCAGGGGCCCGCTGTTGATACGGCAAGTGTGAAAGCTCTTCAGGAGCGATTTCAAGTCTTGCGGAAAACGGACACTGGTTTTCCGTCGGTCAGTGAAACGACGTTTGGACTGCGAAGTGTTGATCCGCTTGCAACCCATCGACATGCGATGGAAAGACTTTCGGGCGTCATCGAAAAGGCTGGCCTCGCTGGGCCTAGCAAGCAGGTCGAGGGAGATCCTGCGGCCGATTCAAAAGCGAGCGTTCGGTTTGTTGATCGAGCACGCGATTGGAAGGTTGATTTCCGATACCGAAATGCTGACCCGCCCCGTCCGCAAGATTTGAGTATCTTTCAACAATTCGGCGGCGCTGTTTGTGCGATCGATTTTGATCGCGATGGATGGGTTGATTTGTTCATGGGACAGGGAGGCTGTCATCCAAGCGATGCAACCACGACCGAGGTGAATGAGGAATCGTCGAATCGTCTCTATCGGTCGCTGGCTGTTGCTTATCAAGACTGCTCTGAACTCGCGTCGGTCGAGGATCACCGGTTCACATTGGCGGTTGCAGAAGGCGATTTGAATCAGGATGGATGGCCGGATTTATTGATTAGCAATTTCGGAAACAATGCATGCTTGATCAACAACGCCGATGGGACTTTCTCACGCACAGACGTTCCTGCTTGGAACAGTGGTCCGGATTGGTCCTCTGGTTGTGCGGTTGCAGACCTAACCGGGAATGGAATCCCTGATGTTGTTGAAATTCGCTATTTGGATGACCCTCGCGTTTTTGAGACTGTGCCAACGAACGAGCATGGCCGCGCGATCGATTACCGTGGACCCGAGTCTTACCAGGACGCGGGAGACGTTCTGTATGTGCGGTCACCCATCGGGCAGTGGGACGCCCGAACACTGGGGCGTGAAGAAGGTGCTGCTCCCAGCTTGGGAGTGGTGGTCGGCGACTTTGACAATCAAACAGGCAATGAGATTTTTATTGCCAATGACACGCAGCCCAATCGATTTTGGAAACGCGGTTCTGGGATCGTCGGTGAGGGTGTCGCCGACCCCGAACCAGATCAGTGGAACGATTTCGCGAAGCTTCGTGGGTGTGCGTTCTCTTCGCTCGGTGGCAGCGGCGCTTCCATGGGAATCGCGACCGCAGACTTTGATCAAAACGGCCGGATTGACTTTCATGTCACCAACTTTCTCAATGAACCTGCTCACCTGTACTTGCAGAGAGCAGACGGCTTTTTCAGTGACCGTGTGACCGCAAGTGGGCTTGCGGCCGACAGCATTCCCGTGCTCGGCTTTGGGACGGTCGCAGCTGATTTTGACAATGATGGGGATGAGGACATCGCGGTGCTCAATGGGCACATCGAGAATCTAGAGTATCGGGGAATGCCTCATAAAATGCCTGCCCAATTGTTTGTTCAAGAATCCACCCAGTTTGAAAGGTTGGAGATTGACGAAGAATGGGCGAAGCCCACGATTGGGAGAGGGCTCATACGAACGGATCTGAATCGCGATGGGTTGGTCGACATGGTCGCGTCTTTTCAGGACCGTCCCGTTGCGCTCCTTGAGAATCAAACGATTGGTCATCCTCAACGTGACTGGTTGAGTGTGCAATTGGTCGGTGTCGAAAGCGAGCGATCTGCCGTCGGTGCGAGGCTCTCTGTCAAGTATGACGGGGGGCAACAATTTCGGTGGCTGACGAGCGGTGGTGGATACGCATGCCAAGACGAGCGAACCCTCTTTCTTGGCGGGATTCCCGAAGGAATGGCCGTTGAGTTGAACGTCGACTGGCCATCGGGACGGCAAGAGACGATCAGGAATGTGGAAACCAATCAGGTTGTGCTTGTCGTCGAAGGGCAAGCGAAGTTGACGAAGCTCCCGTGAATACGATGTCACCTGTAACACGGCACTGTTTAATGCACTGGCTTTGGTTGTCGATGGCTGTGGCTTTCATCGCCAGCAGCAGTGTCGGTTGCGGGCAGAGGCCTGCGGTGGAACGAGAAGGGGCATCGACGTCGAATTGGCAAGATTTGTTGTCGTCTCAAGCGACCACGCTCCACGATTCGGAAGCGTCCAATGAATGGGTGACGCGACCCACCGACACGATCGGCTCGGATGCTTGTATGGAATGTCACCCCAAGCAGGCGGATGCTTTCAAACAAACCACGCACGCTCAATCGATGCGGCGAATCCAGCGTGAGGAGCTTCCTTTGGGCGGAGACTTTGTCGACAGCGAATCTCGGCGGTTTTACGAAGCGGAAATGACCGACGATGGAATGCAGCACCGAGAGTCGATTTTTGGGGCTGATGGAGAACTGATTGCTCGGAACTCAATCGATTTGGTGTATGAGATTGGGTCTGGTGCCCACGCACACACCTACCTTGGGAAACGAGACGGCTATTGGATTGAATCCCCACTGACTTGGTATGAACAAGCAAATCAGTGGGGGCTTTCACCTGGATTCGATGGGGAGGATTCAGCGATGTTTGATCGAGCGATCACGACCACCTGTGTGTTTTGTCATGCTGGAGAAGTGCAAGCTGATAAGGTTCAGTCAAGTCAATTTTCAATCACTCACGCCAGCATTGGATGCGAACGCTGCCACGGATCCGGTGCGCAGCATGTTGCCGATCAAAGAAGCGACCAAAACCTCTCGCTATCAGAGCTGAACATCGTTCATCCCGGAAAAATTGCTCGGGAAAATCGCGAGGCAATCTGCAGTCAATGTCATTTGCAAGGGATCGTTTCAAGCTCGTCAAGCGACTTTGATCGCTGGGATTTCCAACCCGGTGAATTGCTCTCAGAGCATGTCACTGAGTTTCAACTTGATGAGGGTGAAGAGAGTTTTCGAATCGTTGGCCATACCGAGCAGTTGCATCAAAGTGAATGCTACCTGCAAACGGAGGTGCTGTCCTGTGTGACATGCCACCATCCTCACCCGGTCTCCGACCAAGCCGTCGTGTACCGGGATCTCTGTATCGGATGCCACGCGTCCTCTTCCTCGTGCGACGTGCCGCTTTCGGTTCGAATCGAAACACAGCAGGATCAGTGTCAAACATGCCACATGCCCAAACGACCAACCGACGTCACGCATGCCGCGCTGCACGACCATCGAATCGCGGTTCACGATGAATCCTACCTGCTCGCAGAGCTTTCGATTCCAGAGTCAGACTCCGTACCGAAATCCAA
The DNA here is from genome assembly GCF_002727185.1 of Rhodopirellula bahusiensis. Taxonomy (NCBI): domain Bacteria; kingdom Pseudomonadati; phylum Planctomycetota; class Planctomycetia; order Pirellulales; family Pirellulaceae; genus Rhodopirellula; species Rhodopirellula bahusiensis. Next base: position 32,828 of record NZ_NIZW01000016.1, on the reverse strand, counting down.
AAAGCCCCGCTTGGTGGCGATTTCGGCAACCGACCACCTGACGAAAACCGAGCGTGACCGCCGTCGGCTATTGGCCTTTCACTCGCTCGCGAGTAGCGGCGGGTTGCCAGGGTCGATGAAGGATGATTTCAAAATTGCGCAGCGGGAGTTGGTCGAACTGTTCAAGTCGGGTGTCAACGATGCAAGTGTTCGGACGACACTCGCAAATTCCTATTTTGCCGCGGGGAGCTGGGCGACTGCGGAAAGGTTGGCTCGATCCGTGGTTGAAACGGAGGTGGCTGGGTCGCACGCTTCTATCGGTGCGATGGATGTGCTGGCACGGGTTGCACTGAAGCGACAGGACAACGAAGCGGCGAGGTCCTCATACCAAGAGCTGACTGAGATGCGTCGAGTTTCTGGTGACCACTTCATGCTTGGGGTTTGTGAACTCAACGCCAATCGGATCGAACCAGCGATTGTTGCGTTTGAGCAGGCACTTCGAATTGACTCGACGCTCATTGTCGCTCATGAGTACCTCGCTCAGATATTCCAGGCGGAGAACCGGATGGATCGCAGTCGGTTGCACCAGCAAGCTGCTCGACGGCTGCGCGGCCTTTCGCAGAATTAAATGCCCTCATCAGCTTGAGTCCCCATCTAGCACGCTTACCCCGGCGAACACGCGCCCAGTCGGTCATCGAACGCGCCGAAGGTTGAGTTGGCCATCAACTTATCGCTGGGGGTCAGAAAGTCGCATTCCATTGTGGGGGAGGCGATTTGCAATGGACTTTTGGGGCCGGAGAGCTAGTCTTTTGCAACAAACCGCCCGCGACGATTTTTTTCGCGAATTTGGCGGCCAACGCATCCGGGTTCATTGGGTCCCTGTATCGCTCACATGGTTGTGAACGAGGGAACACCATCTTGGTCCTGGGGCGAGTTCTTGAGCGACCTGGAAGTGGTTCATTGGGCTCGCTGATTGCACGGTTCACGCTTCGCGTGATTCGATTCCCACCTTGGACCCTGTTTTGAACAAATTTGAAGATTTAGGGCTGACTGGCCCTTTGCTGCACGGCCTCGAGCAAGCCGGCTACGAAACCCCGACCCCCATTCAAGCTCAATCGATCCCTGAAATTCTCGATGGCAACGACGTTCTCGGTGCCGCACAAACCGGCACGGGAAAGACCGCCGCGTTTGCATTGCCGATCCTGCAGATCATGTGGGAAGACGATCAGGACCGTCCTCACCCGTCGAAACGTCGTGGCGGACGCCCGGGTCGCCGGCCCATCCGCACGCTGGTGCTTTCGCCGACCCGTGAACTGTCGGCGCAGATCGAAGCGAATTTCCGGATCTATGGCAAGAAAACTCGCCTGCGAAGCACCGTCATTTTCGGAGGTGTCAACCAAAACCCGCAGGTTCGCGAATTGCAATCTGGAGTCGACACTCTGGTTGCCACGCCCGGCCGACTGCTGGACTTGTGCAACCAAGGTTTCGTCGATTTAGGTGACGTGGAGATCCTGGTTCTCGACGAAGCCGATCACATGCTCGACATGGGGTTTTTGCCCGACGTCAAACGCATCCTGAAACTGCTGCCTTACGATCGACAAAACCTGTTGTTTTCGGCGACGATGCCGGGACCCATTCGCAAATTGGCTGACGAGATTCTGAACGATCCGGTCACGATCCAAATTGCACCGCAGAAGCCAACCGTCGAACGAATCGACCAGTCGGTCTGTTTTGTCGCTCAAGCTGACAAACCGAAGTTGCTCAATCACTTCGTCGAAAGCAAGGCCATCGGTTCGACGTTGGTTTTCACTCGTACCAAGCACGGTGCTGACGCGGTCGCACGACGATTGGTCAAAGCCGGTGTAAAGGCGGCTGCGATTCACGGCAACAAAACGCAAGCCAACCGTGTTCGGACTTTGAACAAGTTCAAAAACGATGAACTGGATGTGTTGGTGGCAACTGATGTGGCCGCTCGCGGCATCGACATCGATGGCATCCAAACGGTGATCAACTACGACACGCCCAATACCCCCGAAGCCTACGTGCACCGCATCGGTCGAACGGGCCGGGCGGGCCGCGAAGGCGAGACCGTGATGTTCTGTGGCGGTCACGAGACCAAGTTCTTCATCGCGATTGAACGCGAAATCAAATTGCAGATTCCCGTTGCTTCGGGACTGCCTGGATGTCAGCCGCGACCGCTTCAGGACCCTGGCTCGAGCGATAAGTCGAAGTCTCGTTCCGGTGGTCGATCCGGCGGCGGAGGACGAAGCGGCGGTGGTCGTTCCCGTTCCGCTTCCGCTCAAGGTGGCTCGGGTGGCGGAGGAGGATCCAAGCCAGGTGGTCGTCGCCGTCGTGGACGCGCCGAAGGCAGCGTCAGCGGCCGTGGCAGCACCGTCGGACGCAAGTCGGCCGGCAGCGAAGCGGGTAAGTCCGGCGGTTCGAAGAACAGCCGTGGACGCGGTGGACGACCTTCGTCGCGCTGAGTCTCACGGCGTTGGTTGAGCGCCGGTCTCTTCGTAGATCGGCAGATGCCGGTAGTAGACTTCAAGATTGAGCAGGTTCATGGCGGTGACGTACAAACGCCCGCCATGGGCACTCCATCGATCCGGCACGGGCAATTCGGGGTCCCAGCTGCCTGCTTCCGGTCCACGCTTGATCTGGCTGTCGATCAGGACTGGATTGAGATACTGGTTCCAGTTGTCCCAATGATCGCCGCCCATGTGGAACATGACTTGAGTGGCGTAGTACCAGTAGTAGGTGTCTCGCTGTGGCGCTCGGCTGGTCCCAATGCTGGGTGGGAACTTGGCGATGTAGTCAGCCGCCGACTGCATGTCCTCATTTTCACGGCTCCATCCCGAATACATTCGCATCAAGATGCCGACGGCTGTCATCGTGGGTGACGGGCGTCGTCCGTGAGCTTGAGCGGGAGTGTCGGGTGCGAATGGGTTGTACCGATATCGGTCGCGTTCCGTGGGGCTGGCTTTGGCAAGTTCTAACCAGCGATCGATGCCGGCATAGGTGTCCGGGGACACGTCCAGTCCGGACAGTTCGCCACTTTTCAGTGCCATCATCATCCATCCGGTGACGCTGGTATCGCTGCTGACCTGCGGTGTGTACCTCCATCCACCACGCTGCTTGTGTTGGGTCGCTTCGATGTAGTTGAGGCACATCTGCGCTGGTTCACGAAGTTCGCTGTCTTGCGTCATGCCATAGGCTTCGCACATCGCGAGTGAAGCAATGCCGTGAGAATAGAATGCAACGTTCTGATCGCTCAGCGGGTTTTCTCGGCGGTAGAGATCGCCGTTGGTGCGTTGATTGTCTGTCAGGAACTTCAACCCTTTGGCAACAACTGGTGCGTATTGGTGTTGGCGGTGTGTGTAGCCCGCGCCTTGAAACGCCAGCAAGCACATGCCGGTCGCGGCGGTGTCGGATTGCAAGATCACGTCTTCGCTATGTCCCTGCAGAGACCAACTGCCATCTTCGTTTTGCGAGGCGGCAAGAAACGCGAGTCCGAGTTCGATTGCCTCTTCGGTGGCGGGGCCCACCATTCCGGCGGGAGCCGGTGCGGCGCCTCCGTTGGTGCGTTGGACGCGTCTGCTGAATTGCTCCACGGCAGCGATCGACAATCCAGCGGGCGTGATCGGTCCGCCAACATCACGTCGTTGACGTTGGCCTCGCGTGAGGTCCAATGCCGCGATTTCGACGGGTTCATCAGACGGGACAATGCCAGCTTTGTCGGCTCTTTCAACGGACAATCCGGCGGGGCCTTCCGGCGCATTCAAGTCGAAGACCGGATCTGCGGTCATTGCCAATTCGTCCAAGGAGGAATCGGTGGAGTTGGCCGAGCTGCGTGAGGGGCTGTCATCACTGAGGTCGCGATCGGTTGCGGCGTCAGATGCCTCGCCTTCCGTCGCATCGTCGGAGGCATCTGCCAGCATCGCCGCAATGGCTCCTGAATCGGGGCCTGGTCCGGTTGATCCGCTTCGCTGTCCGACGCTTCGGCGTTTGGCCGACCGAGGTCGACTGAGTGCTTGATTGGTGGCCTCTGGAACTCCGGCCATCGTGGCCAATCTCGCGGCCTGTGGAAGATCGCCCTGCCCTGTCGTGGGTGCGTCGTTGAGAGCCGCCATCGCCGACTCACCCGGCGAGAGCGTCACGTTGGCACCGACCGCTTGGCTGGTTCGCTGAACCGGTGAAAGCTCCGGCGTCAGCATGCGTTCGGCGTCGACTTCGATTTTCGCGATCGAGACCGTTGGCGGTGTGGGGGCAGCCCCGGCAGCGGATTGTCGCGTGGGGCGTTGCCTTTGGCTTCGCTCGCGAGCCAAGCCGGCGGAGCCAACCGTCGGCATGGATTCCGCCATCGCTCGCATCGTTGGCACCGGCGTCGGTGCGGGGTCTTGGCTGGGCATTTGCGACATGTCGGCAGACATCGCAACGGTCGCGCCGCTGCGCTGACGTTTGGCTGCTGCGGATGTCGACTTCTCGGCCGGCGATTGGTCCGCCGCCGGCGTCACCGCGGTGTCAATTTCGGGTGCTTGTGGCGCCGATTGTGATTGAGGAACGGGTTCGGTTGGTTGTCGCCGGCGAGCCAAACGCGATGGAGAGTCTGATGGCTGAGGCTTGGCCATTTCCGGCTGCAAACGTTCCATCAAGAACTTTTCCGGCTCGCGAGGTTGCTCTTCATTCGGGCGAGGGACTTCCAAGCGAGGAGCCGATCGTTTCACCGGTGGCATCTGTCGCTGTTCAAGCGGAATGACCTGCGATGTGGTTTCCGCGTCAACGGGTTGTGACCAATCCGGTGTCACCGCATTGGATTCATCTGGCTTTTGAAACAGGTACTCGGGAACCGTTTTTCGGATCGGCGATCGATCGGGTTTGACCCCCGCAAAGGCTTCGGGAAAGTAGTGCGGGAAGATCACCCAGCGAACCGCCAGCACAACCAGCAGCAAGTGAACGAAGATGCTGAACAAGAACCCAAGTTGAAACGACTTCTGAACGTACTTCGATGCGATTTGGTGCAGCGTGAATGCCGATCCCATGCCAACCAACGGCACCGCGATCACATAGGTCCATGCGTTGTACAACGGTCGTGGGTCATCAAACGAGAGATAACCCAAGATCATGTAAAGGATCAAACCGGTCAACGAAATCAGCGCGACGTCGAGCGGCCACATGCGCTCGTCATCGGGATCTGGAATCTCGTCAAAGAAGGTAGGATCTTTGCTCAACGAATCAGCCTGCCGGCCCGTCTTTGGTGGAAACCGAGTAATCGCTCACTCCGGTGCGGTTGCACACATCCATGACATTCACGACCGGTTGAAAGCTAGCGTTCTGGTCAGCGCGAATCACCACGGTTTGATTGGTTGGATTGCTCGCGACAGCTTTCTGAAGCAGTAGTTCGAGTTCTTTCAGCGGGGTTGCTTTCCCGCGAAGGAAGACCGTTCCGTCCGCATTGATATCGACCACGACCTCGCGAGGTTTGCTGGTCATCGGAACGGCGCTAGTTGCCGATGGCAGCACAATGTCGAGTCGACGTTCCTCGTCTTCAAACTCGCTGGTCACCAAAAAGAAAATCAGCAGCAGAAAAACCACGTCAATCAGTGGGGTCAGACTGAGTGTTCCAGCAACGTTGGATCGTTTGAGTTGAACAGCCATGATCGATCACGAAGAGGTGACGGGAGGCGGCGAATGAATGGCCATCGGAGGCGGTGCTCCATTGTCGAGCGGACGCAGTTGCCCTTCCGCATCCATCCGCGATCGACCGATAAACCGCACCAATCCGGGAGCGATCGTGAATGCCATCTCCTCGATCCGATGAAATAGTTTCGCGATGCGGTTCTCGAGGTATTGCGCCAGGATGGCGGCAGGAATCGCAACCGCCAACCCGGCCAACGTCGTTACAAGTGCCGTGTAAATTCCTTCTGACAATTGTTCGCTGCGACTGCGATCCGCCGTCAGTGTGCTGGATTCGTGGAAGGCAACGATCATGCCCCACACCGTTCCCAGCAGACCCATCAATGGGGTAGCGGCGGCGGCGAGTGTGAGCCAACGAACAGGGCCCGCGTAACGATCCGCTTCACGTTGCAGTGTTTCACTGGCGGTTCGTTCGATGTCGCCGAGCGGCTGACCCGTTCGCATCAGCATTGCTGAAATCACACGAGCGGCGGGTGATGGATTTTCGATGCAGATTTCTTGGGCTGTGCTCGGTGGAAACGTTTCGTGAGTCGCGGCAAGATCGCTGATCTGATTGACAAGCGATCTCGGCAAGATCTTTTCCGTGCGAAGTGACAGCGTCCGTTCAACCGACAACGTCACGACCAACATGCTCATCAATCCGATCGGGATCATGAAGCGACCGCCGCGGGCGATCAGCGACAGAAGATCAATTCCTGATGGTTGGTCGCTACCCAGTTCTTGAGTTGGTTCGTCGTTCATCACCGACTGAATGTCGGCCGCATCGACCATGCCTTGAGTGGCACCCGCGGGTTCGGTTTCGTCCTGAGCCGATGCGGATTGCGACAGAAACTGCCCGGGGACAGCAGTGATCAACAAGGCTGCCCAAAGAACAGCGATGACCAATGTCGTGCGCCGACGTCGGCGTTCGTTGGAAAGAAATCTCACGGTGCTTTCAGTGCCTCCGCCCGCTGCTTGGCCTTGTTGGCCAACTCATGCCCGGGGTGTTGATCGATCACGTACTGGTAAAAATCCTGGGCGAACTTGGCTGCTTTTGCTTTGGCAGCATCCGTTTGCGCCGACTGCAGCAGCAGTTCCGCACACCGACCCGCTTCAAACCCGCTCTTCGCTTGCCAATTCTTGATGACCGGGGCCGCCTTGTCCGCCCCAAATCCGAACATCACTCGCTGGAATTCTGGGATCGCTTTGTCGAACGTTTTGTTCGCAAAGTAAATTTCGCCCATCATGAAGCGAGCCCGAGCGGCAATTTCACTTCGGAAATTGTCCGCGACCTCGGAATAGAATTTCAATGCCTTTTCGTCATCGCCAGCGTTTTGGGCGGCGAATCCGATCTCATAGAACACTTGGGGGAGATAGGTAGTCGCGGGGAATCGCTCGCGAAGAGCGTCGTACCAACCGATGGCGTCTTCAAATTGACCCAATTGAGCTGCGCTCTGGCCGCCGTGCAGCAGGATCAATTCGCGGACCTGCCGTTCGGCTTTGTCGCGGACTGTCTTCGCGGAATCATCGTCGGCTTCGATTTTTTCACGTGCCTTGGTGTAAGCCCGCAGAGCCGTTTCGTACTGTTCTTGCTTGAAACGCGACTCGCCAATCATCATCATCGAATCCAGCAGCAAACCGCCCTGCTGAACTTCGACGTATTGACGTTTGAAGGCGGCTTCCGCTTCGGCGTACTTTTGCTGTTTGTAGAAAGACCACCCCAAGCGATACAGCGACTTTTCTTTCAGATCCAGATCATTGGTTTTGTCAGCCGCGATTCGAAACGCTTCCGCTGCTTCGGACCACTGCGAATTGCGATAGTGATCTTGCCCGACGAAGTATGCCGCATCGGCAACCAAGGCGTTGTCTGGATACTTCGAAATCAGTTGCTCAAACTTTGCGAGCGCCTGATCGTCTTCACCGTTTTCTCGAAGCGACCAACCGAGCTCGTAGAGCACTTTGTCCATGTCGGGATAATCGGGAACGTCGTCCACGATCCGTTGCAGAGACTCAGCTGCCTTTCCGGTTTGCGAAGCGTTCTGATCAAGAAGCGCCAATTCATACAAAGCGTGTCCAAGGTTGTTGCCGCTAGGATTTATGTTCAAGAACGCGGTCAGATCGGCGCGTGACTTGGCGTCTTGATCGAGGTGCCGATAGGCGATGCCTCGCGACAGCAACGCGTCGTCGTTCAATGCATGTTCTGGGTTGGATGAGAGCAATTCGGAAAGCGTCGCCACGGCATCTTCGTGCTGTTGCGACTGCAGTTCCGCCATGCCCTTCGCATAGCGAGCGAATGGCAGCAGACCGGTGTCGCGTTTGGATGTGAGGATGGGGGCGAAGTATTCGATCGCGGCGGCATACTGTTGGTCGCCGTTGGCCAATTGCCCGAGCTTGTAGCGGGCTTGGTCCGCCATGCGGCTTTCGCCGTTGCTGCGAATCAATTCCTTCCAAATTCCTTCCGCGGCTTCGCGATTTCCTGCGGTCAACTGGGATTGCCCGGCCATCAGGAAAGCTTCGTCCGATCGCGTCCACTGTGGGGCAGCCTCGCGACTTGCTTGAAATGTTTTCGCGGCTTCGGCTGCATCGCCACTCGATAGTTCCGCTTGGCCGGCCAACAGCAACGCCTCGGCCTTCTGTTCCGCCGTTTTCATCGCCGCCAAATTTTCGCGGACCAAAGCGGCCGTCTTTGTCGGTTCGCCAGCAGCCTTCCACGCCGTTGCCCCACGCAAAATCCATGTTGAACGCTGAGGGTGATCACGATGCTGGTTGTTGTTGATCAGCGATTGGTAACGTTCCGCCGCGGTCGATGCGTCGCCCGAAGCGAGCAAGGCCTCCGCACCCACAAACATCGCGTCAGGTGCCAGCGGATCGCTCGCGAATTTTGCTTCAAAGGAATCGGCTAATTTGACGGCCTGTTCGGTGTCGCCAAGCTGCAGTGCCATGAATGCGGCGTTGTAGAGAGCTCGAGGTGCGAGCGGATGATCCGAGTGCTCGTTGGCGATCGATTCGTATTGCTCGTAAGCTTCCTCTAATCGATCGGGCTGCAACGACAAAGCCTCAGCGGCATCCAGTTTGAGAGCGACGGCGAATTTGCCTTGCGGTCCCTTGGCGATCTGTTCCGATGCCACATCGTAGGCGGACTTGGCAGATTCCACAGTCTTGGACGGATCTCGATTGGCGGTGCCGAGTTCGATGCGAGCCAACCAGTGGGCGGATTCCGTTGCGGCGACGGGATCGGTTCCCGTCAGGACATCGCGAAAACGTTCCGCGGCACCGGGAAGGTCGCCGGCTTGGTAAAGAGTTTGAGCGGACGCCAGCGTCGCCGCGGCGGCGTAAGGCGATTGAGGAAACTGTGTCAGCAACTTTTCGTAAGACGCGGACGCTTGCTCGGGATCACCGTCTTGAGCGTATGCGTAACCCTGCCGGAAAAACGAATAGGCTTTGTCTTCGGCAGTCGCGTTGGTGTTGGTTGCGACGGATTCAAAACGCTTCACGGCTTGTTGCATTTCGCCCTGCAACAAATGCATGTCGCCCAAGCGGATCTCGACATCGAGAACAAGGTCGGTGTCGGCGCAAGCTTCAAGCAGCTGTTGATACGAAGACTGGGCTTGTTCGAAATTCTTTTGTTCTTCCAACGCGACGCCTCGAGCGTACAAGGCATCGCATCGCAAAGCAGAACTCGCGATGTCGTCAAGCTTCATCATCGCGTTGTAGGAATCGATCGCCTCGTTCAATTTCCCAAGCGTGTATTGGGCTTCGCCTCGGTAGAAGTAAGCTCGATCGAGCAACCGCGAATCAGGGATTTCCTTGATCAGCGTGTCGTAGGTTTTGATCGATTCACGAAGCAACTTCGGATCGGCTTCTTCGCCCGTCCCAGCGGCGGCGTAAAGGCACCAACCGCGGTTGGACAAGCTTTCTTCACGGAGGTCGTACTTGGTGTCTTCTAAGGCGACTTCGAAGGCTTCGGCGGCGGCCTTCAAATCAGGCGTGTCCTGCTGCATGTAGCAAACGCCCAAGTAGTGCGACGCTTTGGAAGCGAGCGGGCTGCTTGGATATTCCTTCAGGAATTTCTTCCAAGTGTCGACGGCCAAGCCGATCGCACCGTTGGTTTGAAAGTTGGCAGCGTCGGCGTAAAGGGCAACCGCAGCGGAATCCTTTGCGGGCTCATCTTGAGCAACCAAACGATGCGCCGGCCAGACTGAGGCCGTGGCCATCACCAGCAACAAACCAGCGACGCGGAGGAAGCACAATTGGCCGAACAACGGTGTTCGAACGGTGGATGGCATGGCAGCAGATAGCGTGTGCGAGAAGCGAATCCGAGAAACCAGCGTTTCACTCTAACCGCGTGTGCTGACGTAGGCCATCCTCAACGCGTGCGTGGCCTCGGTCAGCATCTTCGATTCGTCGTCGGACAAATTGCCCTTCGTTTTCTCTGCCAACACTTCCAACGTGTCGATCGAGTGTTTCGCCATCGGCTTGTCGATGCGGCCCGCTTCTTGCCCCGGCATCGGGATTTGGCCGAGCGAACTCATGCCCTGCGTGAACAGCATGGACACGAGGACTTCGAAACTGGCCGGAGGAAGCCCGCCGCCCGGAGCCGATTCGGGGGGTGGTTCTGTGGACTCGGACGCAGAGTCATCGCTGAGCTCGGCGTCGGGTTGGTTGGCCAGAGTTTCTCGCTCTTTCGCGACCTGTTCTTTCCAATCCGAGTCCACCACGATTTGAGGAGACTCGTCTGTTTCGTTTTCTTTTGGATCAGAGTTTGTCATGGCAAATCAGGTAAAGAGGGGAGGAGACGATATCGGATCAGGAAGCGGCTGGCTTCTCTGTCTCCGCGGCAATTTCTTCGGTGACGCGATGCTTGCGTCGGTTGATCGCTGCTTCAATGAAATCGGTGAACAACGGATGTGACTTCAATGGCTTGCTTTTGAATTCTGGGTGGAACTGAGCCGCCAAGAACCAAGGGTGCGAATCAATTTCGACGATCTCGACCAACCCACCATCGGGGCTCAGGCCGGTGAATCGCATGCCAGCGTCTTCGAAGGCTTTGCGATACTCGTTGTTGAATTCGTACCGGTGTCGGTGCCGTTCTTCGATTTCTTCGCGGCCGTAAGCTTGGGTGGCTTTGGAGTCCGCAATCAATTTCGATGGCTGGCTTCCCAGTCGCATTGTGCCGCCCAGGTCGATCACGTTTTGTTGTTCGTCCAACAAACAGATGACCGGATGCGGAGTGTCTTTGTCAAATTCGGTCGAGTGAGCTTTTTCGAGCCCGATCACATTGCGACCGTATTCGATCACCGCCGTTTGCATGCCCAAGCAAATGCCAAAGAAAGGCACGTTGCGTTCGCGAGCGAACTGGATCGCCTGGACCTTGCCTTCAACGCCGCGTTCGCCAAAACCACCGGGCACGAGGATGCCGTGGTATCCACTCAGCAGTCGTTCCGCACCTTCCCGTTCGATGTCGCTGCTTTGAATGCGTCCGATTCGGATCTGAGCGTCGTGATGCATGCCAGCGTGATCAAGCGATTCATAAATCGACTTGTACGCGTCTTTGTGTTCTGCGTATTTGCCGACCACAGCGATGGACAACTCGTGCCGCGGATTGCGCAATCGATGCAGCAAGTCGTTCCACGGGGTCATGTCCAAACTGCCGGCGGATGTCAGACCGAGCTTTTTGACGATCAATTCGTCCAGCTTGTTATCGACCAACGACAACGGGACTTCGTAGATCGAGAAGTCTTTGTCTTTTTCTTCGATGACCGCTTCCGGTTCAACGTTGCAGAACAAAGCGATCTTGTCCCGGTCGTCTCGGCTGATCGATTGCTCGCAGCGGCAGACCAAAACGTCGGGCTGGATCCCGATCTCACGCAACTGTCCGACGGAGTGCTGAGTCGGTTTGGTTTTCAGTTCGTCAGCGGCTTTCAAGTACGGCACCAATGTCAGGTGCATGTACAAGCAATTTTCGCGACCGGCGTCGAGCGAGAACTGGCGAATCGCTTCGAGGAACGGCAGGCTCTCGATGTCGCCCACCGTGCCGCCGATCTCCGTGATCACGACGTCAACATCGTCGCCACCCATGCGTTTGATGACGCGTTTGATTTCGTTGGTGACGTGTGGGATGACCTGAACGGTTTTGCCGAGGAACTGGCCACGCCGCTCCTTTTCGATCACCGACAAATAGATTTGCCCTGTGGTGTAGTTGCAGTCCCGATTCAGCTTGCCCGAAGTGAATCGTTCGTAGTGCCCAAGGTCGAGATCGGTTTCGGAACCATCGTCCAAAACGTAAACCTCACCGTGCTGGTAGGGGCTCATCGTTCCCGGATCGACGTTGATATACGGATCCAGTTTCTGCATTCGAACCCGCAGTCCGCGACGTTCGAGAACCATGCCTATGGATGCACTGGTCAGGCCTTTGCCGAGAGAACTGACAACGCCGCCGGTAACAAAAATGTGTTTAGTCATGTCCGAAAATCATACCGTGATGGAATGTTTTCGGAAGCGGCGTTGACGACCCGATTGTGCGATTGCCGGGGATTGTTGCGGGAAGGCCCGCTAGAGGGTGTTGGGACGCAATTCTGGATGCCGGTTTCGGCCCCGATATCCCGCAGTCGTAGCGACACGTTCGGTTCAGCCGAAGGATTCGGGATTACCCGCAAACGCCCTCAATCTTCACGATTCAATCACATCGTCGCCCGAGTTCTCCGATTCGTCGCCGTCCGCCGAAGGCAAATCGGAATCTTCGGTTGGCTCGGGGGTGTCCGATGTTTGACCTTCGACCGACAAGCAATCGTCGAGTCGAATTTGAATCTCGTCCATCAGATCCTCGAGACGATTTGCCGCGGGAGGGGGCGTGAACGGTGGCCGGACTCGTTTTGGTGCCGGTGTCTTGGTCGAGCCAGCGTTCTGCGTCGTCTGCCGGTCGTCGAGGCCGGTCGGCTCATTTGCTTCGGTTTCGATCAATTGCCGAAGCCGATCCGTCTGACGCAGAATTTTCCTGACAGTCGTCGGGTTTGGTGAGTTTCCCAAGGCAGCGATTTGCTGTATCGCAGTCTGGATGTCGCGAGAAGTTGACTCGATGGCGTCCAACTCTAAATCGGCCGCCTCCATTCGGATGGACTGAATCGCCGCGAGAGCCCTGCTCACAAAAGTGGCATCCAGCGGGTCGCTCATCGTTCGCAACTGGAGCACTTGGTACTCAAACGAACCAAGCATCGAAAGAGAACGTTCGGCGAATACGTCCTGACGTGACGGATCATCCATCAAACTGGAACGCATTTCTTCGAAGACGGCTTGGCAGGAACGGTTTCGTTTCCATGTCGTGATTCAAAGCTGGGGAGGTCTGGGGCACAGAGAAAATTCGATGCGAGAACGGGCCGTTTTCGCGATCGGTCTTCATTCCTAGCCCGTAGAACCTGTGTTCCATGCAATCGCTGCCTCATTTCGATGCGATCCGATCATCAGAGGGCGTCTCGCCTGTTTCTTCCCATTTGACCGCTACAACCCGAACATGATCCGCGCCGACGGGCTCTGGACAATTGGCCAATTAGACGCGTGATAGCGGGGACGATTCGGCCAAGGAGCCTGTGTTGGCCCGAACCAGAAACGTTTTTGTTTTTGTTCGGCATGCGACGTGCATCTTTCCACTACCGATGTCGACGCCGCCGAGAAAATACTCGCGGCACCTTTTCACTTCTTGCCTCAAAGCAAAACCAGATTTCGATCCCATGAATCCTGCATTCATCCAAACAGTTCACGGTTTCACACACCCTGTCATCGCGAGCACATTGCTCAACCGCAAAAAACAGAGCACCGAAGCCAGAGAGACTTCCACCCAACTTTACCGCGACGAAACGGCTCGTCGGCTGGAGGAGAACAATCGAAAGGCCAAAGCGACCTCGGTTACGAAACCTACCTGAGTAATCGCAAGAGCTGCCGGCCGAAGTTGGCTACCGATCGAATCGGTAGAGAGCTGAATCGGTCCGCAGGACCAAAGCGTCGCCGATGACAGCGGGCGAAGCCATGATCTGACCTTCGAGCTGGTTGGTCACTTCGATGTCACACTCTGTGCCGGGTTTGATCACAAAGACTTCGCCGTCGTGGTTGCAAAAGAACATCCGGCCGTCAGCCAAAATGGGGGACGCGGAAAATTTTCCGCCCAGCCGTTTGGACCAGACGTTCGAGCCATCTTCACTGTCGATGCATGACGCGACACCATTGTCGTCGACTAAGTAAATCAAGCCGCCGGTGATCACCGGTGATGGTTTGGCTGGAATGCTCTTCTTCACGGTCCACAGCACGTGCGAATCCGTCACGTCCCCGGACCCATCCACTTTCGCAGCCCATAATTGCGGTTTGCCAAAGCCGGTCGCGAAGTAGACCGCTTCGCCATCAAAAATGGGCCGAGGCACGACTGAGAATCCTTTGCCGTGATAAAGACGCCAAAACTCTTCACCCGTTTTCGCGTCGTAAGAAACCATCCACTGTGACCCCATGCAGAGCAGTTGCTCGCGACCGTTGGAGTCTGTGATCACGATGGGTGTGCAGTAGGCTTTCTTTTGATCGCCAGTGGGAGCATCCATTGGCGGACGATCGGTTTCCCATTCCGTCGAGCCTGTCTCCGCGTTCAGAGCGATCACGTATTGCCGCTCCATCCCATCCTGAATCAGGATGACTTTTCCGTCGTGAATGATCGGTGAGCTTCCGGGGCCCACGGCGTGTTTCAACGGCAGCGTTCGCTGCCAGACCAACTCCCCGCTCGCTCGATCAATGCAGAACGTCCCGAAGGTTCCAAAGTGACAGAGCAAACGTTCGCCATCGATCACTGGGGTTGGTGACGCGTAGCTGTTCAGTGAGTGAATCGCGTCGGGCTGTTCGATGGTCGCCAGTTCGATCGTTTGTTGCAGTTCTCCAGTTTCGAAGTCGACCGCGAAAACTTTGAGCTCGATCGCTTTCGCAATGGCGAGTTGCTTGAATTGTCGTTCGGTGTTTTCGGTTTGCTTGAGCAGCTCAATGCGTTCCTCTTCCGACGGAATGACCTCCACCGCCGAAGTCAACCAAATCGTTCCATCGGCGATGACGGGGGACGACCAAGCTTTGCCCTCCAATTCGGTTTTCCAAGTCAGGTTTTTCTCTTCGCCAAATTCGATTGGAGGAGTTCCATCGGCGACGATTCCATCCCCACGCGGACCTCGGAATTGTGGCCAACTGTCAGCCGAGATGACTGGCGAAATCGTCGTCAACGACGACGTGATCGCGATGGCGGAGAGGGCGAACGGCCGGGCAATCAATCGGAGCAACCCGAACGACGAAACCGGCGGGCAAGACGAACCGGCGGGACGGGCAAAGCGAATCATGGAGTGACTCAAGCGAGGGAGTAGGCGGGACGCTCGCATTCTAGCAAACGGGTTCGGCGAGGTGCCGCAAAGTTACCGTGGGCGGCGTAAACCGGACCGGAAATCGCTCTGTGACCTGTTGAAATGACCAAATAACTGCTTTTTGACCAAACGTGTCCGGGCACTCGCGAACAATGCAATGCAAGGCGCACTGAGAGGCCAATGTTGCTGAGCCAATGCTTCCTCGGTCCCGAAGGAGACAAACCATGTTTAAACCAGATACAGAAATCGAGCTGACCTATCCCGATTCCACGTTGGTCGAATCCAACACAACGTTCCGTCGGCGATACCTGCAAATTCGCGAGGTTCGCGATTTGATCGCGGATCCGATCACGCCTGAAGAATACCTGCGTCGTCCGCTGACTCAGCGTTCACGCTATTTACTGACCGCCTACGACAAAGAGTCGAAATCGTGGCGACAGTTTTATGTCGGGTCCAGCAAAGAGTTCCTGACCGACGGTCGACTGAGAATCGCGTTTTACGAGAAAGGTGGCACGTCCCCCAAGAAGATCGTTTCGCGATCTTTCGAAGCCACTCGGAGAGATCGAATCGCTCTCGCTCGAGCGGTGAAAGCGATGCAGGAAAAAGACTTGGCCGGATTGGAGTTGCGGATCATTCCCGATGAAAGTCGCGTGCTGAAGCAGCAAGCCAAAAAGCCAGCCGCTTCCAAGCCAGCACCGGTCAAGGAAACCTACTCCCGCAAAGACTCACCGGCTCGCCCGGTCAAAGCACCCGCGATGACACGAGGGATGACCGCTTCATCGCCGTTGGTCGCCCCGCCGTTTTGAAAAAGCAAAAGGCGACTTTTAAGTGTCAGTGATGCAACGGCCTTCTGGTGGATTGCGAATTCTTTGGTGTTGACGTTCCGATAGCGGATTCAGCTTTTTCTTCCCGGAAAGCACTGGCAAGACAACCAGTCCCCCCTCTCCACCACGAAGGCCGTGCGGTTTTCTGCATTTGAGAACCTCTCCCGAAACGAAGTTTGGGGAGAGGTCGAGCGACGCCGTTCAGGCGTACGCGAGGGTGAGGGCCGGGCATGGGAAGTGGCACGCACTGCCCTCCCCGGAATTCTCGCTGAACGCTCGCATTCCGACCCTCCCCAACTGCGTTCAGGAGGGTGATTTCAACCTTGCGAGCATTGCACTTGTAAGCTGCACGACCTCGAAGCTGTCCATCCCTATGGCCGCTAAGAGTTCGTTTGGAACTCTCAGCGAAAACTTGTCCTCTCGTTCGCATCAATCACACGATGCACTGAGCGACCGCATCGCGCAGGCCCGCGATTGGATCACGCACGGGCATGAACTCGTGAGCGAAGTAGCCTTCGTACCCGGTGTCTGCAATCGCCTTTGCAATCGGTGGGTACAGCAACTCTTGGTTGTCGTCGAGTTCATGACGGCCGGGGTTGCCGGCGGTGTGGTAGTGACCAAAGTATTGATGATTGTTTTGGATGGTGCGGATGATGTCACCTTCCATGATTTGCATGTGATAGATGTCGTACAACAACTTGAAGTTGTCGCTGCCGACTTGTTTGACCAGCTCGACACCCCAGGTGCTGTTGTCGCACATGTAGTCCGCGTGATCGACTTTGCTGTTCAGCAATTCCATCTGCAACGTCACGCCTGCTTTCTCAGCCACCGGAGTGATCTTCTTCAGTGCATCGACGCAATTCTTCATGCCGGTTTCGCGATCGATCCCGCGTGCGTTGCCGCTGAAGCAGATCACGTTCTTCCAACCTTCTGCCGCGGTGGCTTCGATCGCCGCGTTCATTTTTTCCAAGCACTCGTCATGGAACTTGGTGTCACACAATCCGTTGGGAAGCGAGTGTGACTGCACCATCGTGCAGACCAAACCATGTTTCTTCAGCGTCGGGAAATCCTTCGGATCCAGCAGGTCGATTCCGACCATGCCCATCGAGGCGGCTTCCTTCGCCATGTCTTCGAGCGAGATCTTTGGGAAGCACCATTTGCAAACCGATTGGTTCAAACGGCCTTGCTTGGCATCCACGGCTCCGGTGGCTTTGGCCGAACCGGTTGCGTCTTGGGCGTGCGAAGCGGTGGCGGCGACGGCGGTGGTTCCGGCTGCGAGAGCTGCGGCTCGGGTGAGCATGCCTCGCCGGTTCAACGAGGTGTTGATTTGTTTGTCTGACATGTTGGTCATTCGGGATGATGTGGAAGGGTAGGTTTGCAGACCCAGTTTAACTTCTGAGTCATACCTTGTCGCGAATCACCCCCTGTCGGTCACCTGGGTTCTGCTCGAATTAGGGTGTTTTTCGCCTAGCCAGCCAGGATTTCCTTCACCACGCGGGCGGGTTCGGTGCCGGTCAACTTGAAGTCCAATCCCTGGTGCCGATGCGTGAAGCGTTCGTGGTCGATTCCGCAAAGATGCAGGAGTGTTGCTTGCAAGTCGCGAATGTGGACGGGGTCTTCGGCGACATGGAACGCGAATTCGTCGCTGCTGCCGTGGATTTTTCCCGGTTGAACGCCACCACCCGCCATCCACATCGTGAAGGCTCGAGGATGATGGTCTCGACCATGAGCGTTGGGGTTGTTGATGTCGCCCTGCACAAACGGCGTGCGTCCAAATTCTCCACCCCAGATCACCAGCGTGTCGTCGAGCAACCCGCGGGCCTTCAGGTCTTTGACCAGCGCGGCACTCGGTTGATCAGTGTCCTTGCACTGAATCGGCAACTGATTGGGAAGGTTGCCGTGCTGGTCCCAACCGGCATGCATCAATTGGATGTAGCGAGTCCCGCGTTCGGCCAGTCGACGTGCCATCAAGCAGTTGTAAGCGTAGCTGCCTTTGCGATGCACATCCGGTCCATACATCTCCAGCACACTGGCTGGTTCATCGGAAAAGTCCGTTAGCTCAGGAACGCTGGATTGCATTTGAAATGCCATCTCGTACTGCGCGATCCGAGTTTCAATTTCTGGATCGGCATAACGCTGATGGGCGAACTGGTTCATCTCCGACAAACCGTCCAGCATCTCACGTCGAGCGTGCCGCGAAACGCCTTTGGGATTGCTGAGGTACAGCACCGGATCTCCCGAGCTTCGGAACGGAACGCCTTGGTGTTTGCCAGGTAGGAACCCTGCACCCCAGTAGTAGTCAAAGAAAAGTTGGCCGCACGAACCCTGGCGGTCTTGCGAGGTCATCACCACAAAGGATGGCAAGTCATCGACCATCGATCCCAGCCCATACGTCAGCCAAGCTCCGATGCTCGGGCGACCTGGCAAGTTATGGCCGGTCAACATGTGCGTCATCGCGGGCGCGTGATTGATTTGCTCGCCGTGAAGACTGCGGACAAAGCACAAGTCGTCGACGATTTCGGCGGTGTGCGGAAGCAAGTCGCTGACCCACATTCCTGACTCGCCTCGCCGATGTCCGTCCCAAGCGGAAGCCAAGCACGGTTTTGACTTTTGTCCCGCGGTCATCGTTGTTTGCCGGAGACCCTGCAGGATGCTGGCGGGCATTTCTTCACCCTGCATCTTTCGCAACGTTTCTTTGTCGTCGAACAAATCGACATGCGACGGTCCACCGGATTGCATCAGGTAGATGACCCGTTTGGCTTTCGCAGGAAAGTGTGGCAACGGTGGCGACTCGGCCGCCATCAACGTCTGCAAGGCAGGCATTCCGACCGAGAGCGAAAGACCACCCAGGAAAGTTCTTCGATTGAGTGAAAGTGGATTCATTTCAAATCGTGTTTTGGAAGAAAGGGAGGGCTTGCGACTACTTGCAAAGCGTTTCGTCGAGGTTCAACACCAACAAACACACGGTGGTCCAAGCCGCATGTTCTGCTGGATCGAGTTGTTCGTTTCGGGGGGCTTCCCCGGTTGTCAGAACTTCCGCAGCTTCGTCCCGATGCGACCGGAAATGGACGCGGGCTTTTTCAAGTGAACGGTGCAATGAATCCAACTCGTCTTCGCTGGCGTGTCGCCCGGTCGCGGCGAAAAATATGTCTGCCAGTCGAGTGCGATCGTCCTTCAAATTCGCGAAGGATTCTGCCCAGACTCGGGCGGCTTCCACGTACGTGATGTCATTGAGCGTTGTCAGGGCGTGCAGCGGTGTGCTCGTTCGATTCAGGGTGACGGAACAAGATTGGCGACTCGCCACATCGAAGAAATTCGCGGGGGCAACCACGCGCCGCCAAACCGTGTAGAGGCTCCTCCGGTAGAGGTCTTTTCCATCGTCACGCATGTAGTGATTCTTGTTCAGACTCATCGATTCCCAGATGCCGCCGGGTTGATAAGGGGCAACGGGAGGTCCACCCATCTCGTGCTGAAGCAACCCGGACAGCATCAAGGCTTGGTCTCGCAACAAGCGCGAATCCAACCGTTGCCGTGACCCACGGGCCAACCATTTGTTTTCAGGGTCTTGTTCGATCCGGTCTTCGTCGGTGATGGCTGATTGGCGATAGGTCCGCGAAAGCACCATGCCTTTGAGCAACGCTTTGACGTCCCATCCGTTTTCGCGAAAATCCACGGCCAACCAGTCCAGCAAATCAGGATGCGTTGGCAGAGCCCCCTGCAAACCAAAGTCGTCAGGGGTGGCCACCAACCCGCGACCGAACATCAATTGCCAATAGCGATTAACGGTGACACGAGCCGTCAGCGGATGCTCGTCCGAGACCAACCATTTTGCCAAGTCCAGACGATTCAGGCGATCGTCCGCTTCGTTCGGTGAAAGTGGTGGCAGGAAGTCAGGCGTCTTGGGAGTGACTTTTTCGCCGAGCGTTTGGTAGTTGCCCCGCAACATCACAAACGTTTCGCGAGGTTGATCGTCTCGCATCACCATCACCAATGGCATTTGTTCCTGAAGTAGGTTCGCTTTGGCTTCCGCCTTGGCGATTCGATCTTTCATCGACTTCCACGGTTCGTTTCGACTGAGGTAGGTGTCGATCAGTCGTTTGAATCCGTTGTCCTTGGGGTTGTCCAAGTCTGCACTGAGAACAAATCGAGCGACGTACTCGCCGGGTTTGATTCGCTTGGCACCTTCCTCAGGATCATCACGGATTTCTTGGACCCACTGGCGTGCCCCGGCAACGTATTCGTCGTAGTGCGATTCGAGGTCTTGCTTGGCTGCCTTCACTTCCTCTTGGGCATCTTTGAAACTTTGCTTGGTGGCGTCGTCTCCGACTTCGATGAAAGGTTTGTCGACCCAGTAGTTCACCGAGAACGGGCGATCGGGATGTTTGACCGACATCTTCTTGCTGGTCATTCCCGTTTCGCTGATCTGGTTGAAGAACGACATCAGCGAGAAGTAGTCGCTCTGTTTCAGCGGATCGAATTTGTGGTCGTGGCATTGGCAGCAGCCGACGGTCAGTCCCATCCAAGCCGTGCTGGTTGTTTCGACTCGGTCAAAGTTGTTCTTGGCTCGGTTTTCTTCCGCGATGGATCCGCCTTCGGCTTGGATCATGTGGTTGCGGTTGAAGGCCGTGGCGATCAATTGTTCCTGCGTGGGGTTCGGTAGTTGATCGCCTGCCAGTTGCTCGATGGTGAACTGATCGAAAGGCATGTTGGCGTTGAATGCATCGATCACCCAATCACGCCAAGGCCAATTCATGCGATAGGCATCGCTTTGGAATCCGTTGGTGTCGGCATATCGAGCGACGTCGAGCCACTCAAGCGTCATTCGTTCGCCATACAGGGGTGACGCCAGCAAACGATCGACGGCCTTTTCATAGGCCACTTCGCCCTGCTCTGCCGCGTCGAATTCAAAGGACCGCATTTCCTGCGCTGTCGGAGGAACGCCGGTCAAGTCCAACGAGACTCGTCGAAGCCATTTCGCGGGTTCGGTTTCGTCGGCGAATTGCAGGTTCTGCTCTTTGTGTCGTCGACCAACAAAGTCATCAATCGCATCGGATGTGTTCTTTGCCGCGGTCGTCGGCCGTGTTGGATTGACGAAGGACCAGTGCGGTTCGTACTTCGCACCTTCTTCAATCCAGCGGCGGATCAAGTCGGCTTCGGCTTTGCTGATCGGTTCTTTGTGTGCGTCCGGCGGAGGCATCACCATGTCGGGATCGTCGCTGGTGATCCTGAGCAGCAGTTCCGAGTCGTCCGGTGAGTCGACGTCCCAAACGTATTCGGCTTCTTCGCGAAGATCCAAACGCAAGTCGGCGGCGCGATGGTTTTCATCAAAACCATGACAGAAGTAGCACCGGTCCGAAAGAATCGGCCGGATGTCTCGGTTGAAGGAGACTTCCTCGGCGTGAGAGGTGCGAACGCATAGGATCGACACGCAAACGACCGCGAAAAGTGCGGTGGGGGATGGCTTGGTCATGCGGTCCAGCTTAGTGGATCGCGGTGCTGAAACAATTTACGAATGTTCGTAACTTGGGCGGCAAAACTCTCCTTTGGTTCAAGCTTCCGGGGGCTCGACCAAACGTTCGCGGATGGCGAGAGCCACGGCCGCGGTCGCTCCATTGACGTGCAATTTGCGGTAGATGCACCGCGTGACGTAATCAAGTGTATGGAGATTGAGGTCCAGCTCAGCGGCAATTTGCTTTCGGACCAGCCCTCGCGTCATCGCTTCCAACACCGATTGTTCGCGTTCGTTCAGCCCGTAGTCCGGTTGTTCAGGCGAAAGTTGAGCGAACATCTTCAGGACTCGACCCGCAATTCGCGGATGAATCGGGGCGGCACCCTGCAGGACTTGCTCCACCGCTTCCCGAATCTTCGCAATCGTGTCGGTTTTGAGACAGTAGCCGGACGCTCCTGCCTTCAACGCCCGGAAGATCTTTTCATCGTCTTCAAACACCGTCAGGATCAACGCGGTGGCGTCGGGCAACCGCTGCTTGATTTCGCTGATGCCTTCAATGCCATCCATTCCCGGCAAGTCGATGTCCATCAAGAAAACATCGGGCGATTGGCCATCATCGATTGCCGCGATCGCTTCTTCACAGCTTCCAAATTCGCGAGCGCTCGCGTCGTCCGCCAGCACGCTCAGCCCGCGAGCGGTGGCCCGGCGGAATTGAACGTTGTCTTCGATGATCCAAATTTCGAGCATCGGATAATTGCGAACAATGATTTCGAACAGGGGAAACGTCGGCGACGCCGGTTCACAGAGCCTACCGCTGATCGAGAGGCGGCGCCCAGCTAGGATGCGATCTCAATCGTCAGGCGACTGCCCTGCCCTGGTTTCGAATCGATGGTGAGGGACCCGCCAAGCTTCTTAATTCGTTTGGTCATTCCGTCCAATCCCATGCCACGCACTTCCATTCGGTTCGCCCATTGATCCGCATCAAAGCCATCGCCGTTGTCTTCGACCCGCAACCGCCAACCATTCACTTGAGGGCTGGCTGAAATTGCGACGATCGTCGCGTTGGCACTGCGAGCGATGTTGGCGAGCATCGCTTTGAAAGTCATGACCAGTTCACGCTGCGTCGCTTCGTTGGGGTGAAATTCACGAAACTGAGGATCAACCTCCCATTGCACATCCAGTCCCGGCAACATGCGATTCGCGATGGCGTGAAGTTGATCGGCCAAGCAGTCTTCGTTTCGGTTGGGACCGCCCAGCAACCACAACGTTTCGCGAATGGATTCGGTGCATTCGCCAGCCAATTCGCGAATGGAACGCCAGTCTTCCTGCGTCTCGGCGTTGTTGTCGATCGCCTCGCCCACTTCACCGATCCGAGCGATTGCGGCGAGGTTGCTTCCAATCTCATCGTGCAGGTCTTGAGCCAGTCGCATTCGAAAGTCTGCACGTTGGTGCGAACGACGTCTTCGCTGGATCCAGACGAACGAAAGCAGTCCGGCAGCAGCCAGCGTGCCCAGCACGATCGCCGTCCGCCCTGCCCTTTGTTTGGCCACAGCGGTCAATTGTTCGATGCTCTGCTCGGTGGACTGAATCCTTTGGCGCGATTCGCGAATGCGTTTCCAACGCTTGGACCATTCACTCAGTGGCAGGATTTTTCCATAGCTGGATTCGCCGTCGACGAGCAAGCTCAACGCCCGATCGCCGCGCCAATGTTTCGCGGTCAGTGGCTTGTTGGCGGCAAGGTTGACGCCACGACGCAGCACTTCCAATTCCGCGAGACCAACCTTGTTGCTGTTGCCCAACGAGCCGCGTTCGCTGACGAACCGGACATAACGAGCGCTGGCATCAGCCACCGGAATGGTGACAGGGTTGTTGCCAGGGTTCTCATAGTTGGACTCCGTTCGATAAAGCACGCGAGGGTTGTCGAAGGATTCGGAGTCGGATGCCTCGATGCGAAACCGCAGGGGGAATGCGTATCCCGGGTAGTCCGCGCCTTGTCGAGCATGAACAGGGAACAGACGCAGTTCATCGAACGTCAGCTTTTCCTCCAAGTCGATCTGAAACCAGACTTCGTCTCCCGCGTTGTCCGACTGAAAAAAGACACCGTCATAGGTCGGCAATTCATCCGCCGAATGAGGCGGCATGATCGGCGGGCCGAGTGGCGTCAGGCCGTCGACCAAATAGCTTTCGTACCAAACCGGAGCCAAGTGGGTGGAGTCAATCATTTGTGGAGACGCACCCAAAGCGATGTTGCGATCGCCTTGAAGCACAATGATTTCCGACAACGCGAACGTCCATCGTCTGGTCACATTTGCGAGCTGCGTGACGGTGACGCGAAGGTACCGAGCATTCGCTCCCGGGGTTTCAATCACGACCGGCAGCGGGCTGTTGGTGTCGAGATCGTGCTCCGCAGAGTGATAGAGAAGTTGAAACGTTTCGAAGTCTTCGGAATTCGATGCGTCGATTCGAAATTGCTGTGGGAACGCATACGGTTCCAATCCCTCGTTTGCCGATCCGATGATCGCGGGGACAAGAAGGATTTGATCAAAAGCCTGCTCGCTGCCAAGATCGATCTGAATCCATGGTGCTTGCGGTGGCGGCGTGGCTCGCATCTGAGATTGGCCACCGACATGTGGCGACGTTTGTCTCAAGACGACTGGGCCGAGCCGATTCAATTCAGCCTTGGCAGATTCGAGCTCCGATTCAGCTTGGCGAAGTTCGGACGAGAAGACACCCCACCCGTTCGCACATGCGTGATTGCTTGAAAGTAGCCCCGCCAACAACACCAACGCTCGCAACCAGATTGTCTGGGATTTGCGGATTTCGGTGGTGGGTTGTGAGAGCAACACTTGGTCGGCAGTGGGGTCGACGAGAATTGGGGATCGAACGAACGTGAAAGTTCGAACAAGACGTTCCACTATAGTGTCACTCAGGCGAATGGTTGGACGGTGTTGAATTCGGCACGGATGGTTGGGGCGGCGCATGAAAAAACCGCACCCGAGTGAATTCACTCAGATGCGGTTCATGGTTTCTTTCGATTCGAGACCGCTTATCGCATCGCGATGGCTTGGTCGTCGAAGTCAAAGTTCAGTTCAACGGTGTCGCCAGCGGCAACGTTGATGGTCCGCTCTTGGCTCAGTTGACGGCCATTGGCTTCCAACAACACGCGAACGGTGTAGTTTTCCCAGTTTTCGCCAGCGGCCAATTGAGTGGTGCGGAAGGTGCGAACCGTTCCGAAGCCATTGGTTTCGTTGCCAGCCAAAACGACAGTTGCTTCGGCGGGAACGTGAAGTTGAACAACCGTTTCGGGTTGAGCAGGCTCTACGACGCTGAACTGGTCTTCTTCTTCGTCGCCTTCTTCATCCGAGACAGCTTCGGTTTGGTTGAATACCAAACGTTCCATGTCGCCGGGACGAAGTTTGATGGTTCGCTTGTCGGTACGTTCTTCACCTTCGACGTCGTAGGTCACGACCACTTCGTAGGTGTAGAGGTAACCGTCTTTCAAGCCACGCGACATGAATTGACGAACCATGCCGTCGCTGGTTGTTTCGTGTCCGTTGACGGTCACGCGAGCCGATTCGACCGGGACTGCAACGGTCAACAACGCGGCGTCGTCATCCAGGGTTGGTTTGCGGGATTCGTAAGAAGCACCGCTGTCGATGACCGAGCCATCGATGATGGTCTCACCCATGGGAACTCCACCGTCGATGATGGTTTCGCCTTGGATCGGTGCCGAGTAAATCGGAGCCGATTCGATCATTGGAACACTGTGCGACACCGAAGGTGCTGCATAAGTCATCGGAGCTGCGTAGCTGACTCCGCCGGAGCTGCCACCGCTGCTTCCGCCCGAGTAAGCGGACGAATACGAAACCGAAGGAGCGTAGTAGCCACCGCTGCTGCCGCCGGACGAACGTCCGCCGCTGCTGTAGGAAGTGCCACCGCTGCTGTAGTTGGCTTTCACCACGTAACCGCCGCTGCTGCCATGACGGCGAGCTTTGATGCGAGCGATTTTTTGACGTAAGTGACCGGCCAAACCACCGCCGGAGGATCCACGCGAGTAACCGCCTGATGATCCACCGGAAGAACCTCCCGACGAACCACGCGAAGGTGCGTAGGCGACGGCGTATCCACCGGATGAACCGCCTGAGGAAGCTCCGACAGAGCCTCCTGACGAACCGGCATGGCGAGCGGCAATGCGCGAACGCAGACCGGCGAGCAAACCGCCGCCGCTGCTTCCACCACTGCTGCCGTAGGCCAAGCCACCGCTACTGCCGTAGCTCCCGTAGGAGCCACCCGCCTCGGCCGTGACGCTCATGCTGAGCGCCAACGTGAGGCATGCCAACAAACGCATGCACCTCATAAACGATTCTCCATCCTTTTGACGCGACTCTTGCTGATACCGATCGATCGTCACCACAAACGTGGGCGACTTAACGGCTTGAATTGCACTTTGAAGGTGCGAGCCATCCAATCCGGGGGCTCGTCACCGTCGCCAGGATAGCGGACCGGCGTTGCCGATCAAGAAGACTGGGTAAAATAATTGGGATGCGTTGTGGCAGTTGCGAGCGTGAA
Organism: Rhodopirellula bahusiensis; assembly: GCF_002727185.1. Taxonomy (NCBI): domain Bacteria; kingdom Pseudomonadati; phylum Planctomycetota; class Planctomycetia; order Pirellulales; family Pirellulaceae; genus Rhodopirellula; species Rhodopirellula bahusiensis. Next base: position 6,960 of record NZ_NIZW01000016.1, on the reverse strand, counting down.
ACAGCCCTCTTTTGACGCTCCGATGGCCGCGGAAAGATGCCTCATTTCGTTGGACATTCAGTCGATCTTCTCGATCGAGACGTGGTCAAATTCGGTGGTTCCAGTCGCGCCAAACAATCCGATCCGCACAATCCCTTCTCGAGCAGCCCGCGGGACCCGCACCAGCCGACTGTCCTCTCGCCACGGTCGAGTTCCCCGGTAAGGGCCCATCGAAAACGTTCCCAAATCACGCCGTAGCTCGTCGTAAAAACTGATCGCGACCATTGGCCACGAATCCGCGTCCGGACCTTTGACGACGCTTTCCGTTCGTAGCCGAGCTGACAACCGGATCAATGACACCTTCGATCCATCGATCGCGATGCCCTGCAGCAAGTGCGAACCCAGGCCGGGGGTCTCGTTTTCAAACCGGACCAATCCGGAATCTTCGGCACCGTCCGTGTCGCTGGCCGGCAGAGCGATCTGTTGGACTTGGCGACCGTAGTACCAGCCAGGCACAAATCCCTCGGGGTCATCAGTTCCCGGCGGATCTGAAAAATCCTGGTTGACGACCTCCGGGTTGGCGGGATCCGGAAGCGTCTGGCGAGCGTCCTCCGCCGTGCCCGTCATCGGAACGAACAAGGTCGGTCGCAGCGGTTCGCGGACCAGCTCGCCGTCACGTTTCGTCATCCGGTACAGCGTTTGTTGATAGCGTTCCCCCACGGGAATGATCATCGACCCGCCCTCGCGAAGCTGTTCAACCAGCGGAACCGGCACGGACTCGGGGCTGCACGTCACAATGATTTTGTCGAACGGTGCCGCCTCGGGCCATCCAAGGAACCCGTCGCCGATGCGAGTGTGGACGTTGTCGTAACCCAGTTTGCCGAGCACTCCCGCCGCGCGTGTGCCGAGCTCGTCGACGATTTCGATGGAATAGACCTGCGCGACCAAGGGGCTGAGCACTGCGGCTTGATAACCGCTGCCGGTGCCGATTTCCAGCACCGTGTCAGTCGGTTGCGGGTCAAGCGTTTCGGTCATCGACGCGACGATGAACGGGCTGCTGATCGTTTGAGCGGATCCGATCGGTAGAGCCATGTCGAAGTAGGCTTTGTCGCGGACGGCCGATGGAACGAACTCATGCCGAGGTGTGGTCTCGATCGATTTCAGAACGGCTTCGTTGGTCACTCCCGCGGTACGAACGCGAGTTTCCACCAACTTGCGTCTCGCGGCGGCATAGCGATCGTCCATGGGGGATCGTGACGGACCTGTTTGACCCAGAATCAAATGTGGAGGCTGAGCCAAGGAACTGTCGCTGGTCGATGGAGTTGGATTGAGTGAGGGTTGGCCGGACGCCGTTGTTTGCGCCCAAGCTGGAGTCACGCTGAATATCAAACAGCACACCAAGTTTGCTCGAAACGCGAATCCGTCGACTGAACTTGGGCTGGTCCAAGTGCATCGGGAACAGTTCGCTTCCTTGGATAGCAATCGTTGCTTCGGCATCACTTCACCTCAGGTCTCAGTAGAACGGGTTTGCCAAAGATGTCTTGGAACAACCCGGAGTGGCTTCGCATCGCGATTTGTTCCAGCGAGACATCGTCGACACCCGGTGCCGAGATGACCAATCGCTTGCCTTCTTGCGTCACATTGATTTCGCGAATTCGTCCGCTGCGGGTGTCGTCCAGTGCGATCGCCAATCGCAGAATCGCCGCCATTTTGGCCACCGCAACTCGATCATGACGATCCAGAGATCCGTAGCCTTCGTGGTTCGATTGCGGTGAAGCACGCCGGTGATAACGCGCGACCAACGCGACCAGCATCAACTCCTGTTGGGACAATCCAAACAGTTCGCTGTTGCGAATGATGTACGAAGCGTGTTTGTGGTTGCTGTGCAGGCTGATGTACAAACCGACTTCGTGTAGCAACGCCGAGACATACAGCAACACTTCGTAGCGAGCGTCCAACTGGTGCTCTTTGGCCAGACCCTCAAACAATCGCCGAGCCAGTTCCGCGACGGCCCGCGAATGGATCTCGTCGATTTGGTACTTGCGTCCAAGCGACACCGCCGAGCGGATGATCTGCTGACGAAATTCGCTGGTCCAGTTGCCGCCTTGCACGATGTCGGCCAGCAATCCGTCTCGCAGATTGATGTCGCTGACCAGGATGTGTTTCAGATCGAAGTGCCGCGCCAACATTGTGTACGCCAGCAACGCCGGGGCCAGCGTTTCCGCTTCGACAAAGGTCGCGCCAAACTTTTTGACAACCGCGTCCTCGCCCATTTCGAGGATTTGCTGGGTCAGTTCTTCGAGCTTGTCGACAGGAACGCGAGCTAGATTGGTTTCGTCCCAATCTTCGATCAATCGGTGAGCGGCAAATCGGATGTCGCCGCCGATCGCGACCAAGTGCAGCTGCGTGTCCGTGCGAACCTGATCGCCAATTCGGACCAGGATTCGGCGGATGTGTGTTTCGAGCAACTCTCGCCAACGCACGCCGCGTGCACCCGATGCATCGAGTGTTTGCAACAATCGCAGCGACCCCAAACGAAATGACTCACTGTGCAACACGTTGCCGCCGCGGATGACGAGCAACTCGGTGCTGCCACCGCCGACTTCCACCACCAACGATTTGCTCTCGGCCGTTTCCGCCAGCGCCATCAATTGCGGCGTGATGCCCATGTAGGTGATGCGGTTCACTTCGGCTTCGTCGATCGGTTCGACGTCCAAACCGGTCGCCACATAAACTCGGTCAATGAACGCCACGCGGTTGCTGGCTTCGCGAACGGCGCTGGTGGCAACAACGCGAATGTCGTTGGTCGAATCGATGCCGTATTCTCGCAAGACTCGGCGGAAGCGTCTCAGAACCGCCGCGGCTCTTTCGATGCCTTTGCGAGACAGTCGTCGGGTTTCAAATGCGTCGCGTCCCAAGTCGACGGGTTGCAGCAATGACTCCAAAGTCCGCACGCTGCCATCCGGAAGAATCTCAGCGATGGCCATCCGAATGCTGGTCGCACCGATGTCAATCGCGGCCACGGTTCGCGGCGAGTTGTCCGGCGACGTCGCAATGTGCGTGGTCGCCGTATTGAGATGCGGGTTCGCAGCATTGATGTGCGGCGCGGTGGCGGTGCTTCGGGGTGTGAGTGGATTGTCCATATTCTTCACGCTGAATTCCTAGGCGGTGGATTCGAGAGGGACATCGAATCCGTGTCGTCGCAAAACATCGATCGCTTGTTCGCCACCCAAACACACTTCCGCCGTCCATCCGTGAGAACGTGCCGCATCGACGTTTTCTTGGCGATCGTCGACGAAGAGAATTTCTTCTGGGCGCAACACCTCATTGTCGTCCTTGCCCCGCCCGATTGCCAAGCACTCGCCGGCTAATTTCATCGCCGTTTTATAAATCCCTTGGTCCGGTTTCATGCTGCGGGCTTCGTAGCTGACGACTTGGACGTCAAACGGGCCGCTCATCACGTCCCAGCCTCGGCCGTTGACCCAATTCCAATGAGCCGCACAGGTGTTGCTGAGAATTCCGATCGGGACACTCGCATCCCGCAATGATTGAAGCACGGCAACCATCGATTCAATCGGAGTGAACATGTCACTGATCGCTCGCATGATGTCGCCGGTTGCCACCAACCCATTGGGCTGCACCAATGTCGCGTAAGCATCGCGAACCGCTTGGGCGAACTCCTCTTCCGAGATCAATCCGGTTTCCAGCTGATTTTGCAATCCACCAACGTGCATGATTTCGTCGGATGCTTCGCGGGTGCCACCGAACAGATCAGCCACGCTGTCGTTGGCTCGGTCACGGTCGAAAGAGACCAAGATATTGCCGAGGTCGAAGTAAACGAAGCGAATGTCGGTTGCCATCAATCCAGTCCGAGAATGCGCAAGTTGCGGTACCAAGCTTCCGCGGGTTTGCCCGAATGGATTTGCAACGCGATCACGCCAACCTGGGGAGTGCCTTCTTCGGTTTCAATGTAGTCAACCGTCTGAGTGCCGTTCAGGCTGATTTGGATTCGTGGCCCTCGGCACACGATCCGCATCTTGATCCAGTCGGTTTGTTCCGGTGCGATGGATTCTGTGCCCTGCTCCGTCGGTGGTTTCTTCCACTCAACCTCGAATGGAGGTTCGGGCAATTGCAGCATTCGCCGACGTCGCGACTCGTCGTACAACGCACCCCAAATCGATCGTTCGGCGGAGTATCCCGCGTCGGCTTGAAATCCGATCATCTCGTGCGGCGGTACTTCGTCGCTCTTTTTGGGTCTTCGCGAGCGGAACTGAATGCCCGCGTTGCGACCCTCGCCCCGCATTCGAATCTCGGCGCGAAATTCAAAGTTGTCGAACTTCTCGGTCGTTGCCAGAAACTGGTTCTTGGGGATTGGCTGATCGAGCCTGCCAGCCACGATGCATTCGTCTTCGATTCGGAACCACGATGCGTCACCTTCGAAGCCCGCCAGGATCTGTCCATCGAACAATGACCGGCTGCGTGTCTGGAATTCTTCGTCACTGACGCCGATGTCTTCGTTCGCATTCGCAGTCTCCGAAGCCGGGCCCGCATCCGATGCGGTCGACTGTGCTGGTCGCTCCTTGGCCTGGATCTCTCGCGTCATCATGATTCCAGCGAGCAGCAAGAACGCCGCCACGATCAAGCGTGTCGACGGGGCCTTTGCCGAAGACGAAACAGGTGAGCTCATGGCGAAAATCGTCATTTTTGAATTGAAACCGGTCTCAATTGCGAACGGTGGTTTGGGGAGCCTTGTCTGGTTTGGGCGTGCGGTGAACTGCCCCATCTTTGTAGTTTTCATGTCACCGATCATACTCTTTGACCCTTTCAAGGTGTTGCCACCCATCTCCGGCCGCTTTCCCCTGCCAAAACGATCTCATGACCGCGTCTCAGCCTGAATCCGATTCCAATGCACTGAACAAGTACAGCAGCAAGATCACCCAGCCAAAAAGCCAGGGTGCGTCGCAGGCGATGCTCTACGCAACGGGCATGTCCTCCGAGGACATGAACAAGCCTCAAGTCGGCATCGGCAGCATGTGGTACGAGGGCAACAGCTGCAACATGCACTTGTTGGATCTTGCCGCGGACGTCAAAGCGGGTGTCACCGACGCCGGCATGGTCGGCATGCGTTTCAACACCATTGGTGTCTCGGACGGGATCTCGATGGGCACCGACGGGATGAGTTTCTCGTTGCAGAGCCGCGATCTGATTGCCGACTCGATCGAGACAATCATGGGGGCGCAGTGGTACGACGCTCTGATCGCCCTGCCCGGCTGCGACAAGAACATGCCTGGTTGTTTGATGGCGATGGGACGCCTGAATCGTCCCGCCATCATGGTCTACGGAGGAACCATCAAACCCGGCAGTTTCAAGGATGAAAAACTGGACATCGTCAGCGCGTTCCAGTGCTACGGGCAATACATCGCCGGACAGATCAGCGAAGAAGAACGCAGTGAAATCGTTCGCCGAAGTTGTCCCGGTGCGGGAGCCTGCGGCGGCATGTACACCGCCAACACCATGGCTACCGCGATTGAAGCTTTGGGCATGGCCCTGCCCTACTCCGCCAGCATCCCTGCTGAGCACCCTGAAAAGAAAGAGGAATGCAAACGAGCTGGTCTGGCCATCCTGGAATTGCTGAAGAAAGACATCAAGCCTCGCGACATCATGACTCGCGGTGCATTCGAAGATGCGATGGTGACGTTGATGGCTCTCGGTGGCAGCACCAACGCGGTGCTTCACTTGATTGCGATGGCTCGCAGTGTCGATGTGCCATTGACGATCGAAGATTTCCAGTCGGTCAGCGATCGCACACCGTTCTTGGCCGACTTGAAACCCAGCGGCAAGTTTGTGCAAGAAGATCTTCACAGCGTCGGTGGCACGCCCGCTGTGATGAAGTACTTGCTCGAAAAGGGCATGATCAAAGGCGAGCACATGACCGTCACCGGCAAGACTCTGGCCGAGAACTTGGCCGATTTGCCTGGTTTGAAAACCGGTCAAAAAATCGTGTCGATGGTCGAAGAGCCGATCAAGAAATCAGGTCACATTCGCATCCTGAAGGGCTCGCTCGCAACCGAAGGCGCAGTCGCGAAAATCACCGGCAAAGAAGGCCTGCAGTTCAGCGGACCGGCTCGTGTGTATGACAACGAGGAGCTGATGCTCGCAGCCTTGGAGCAAAAGCAAATTCAAAAGGGCGACGTCGTCGTGATCCGCTACGAAGGCCCCAAGGGTGGACCTGGCATGCCCGAGATGTTGACCCCGACCAGTGCCATCATGGGTGCCGGTTTGGGCAGCGACGTTGCGATGCTGACGGACGGCCGTTTCAGCGGCGGCAGCCACGGCTTCATCGTCGGCCACATCACGCCCGAAGCCCAAGTCGGTGGTCCGATCGCGTTGATCGAAGATGGCGACACGATCACGATTGATGCCGAAACGAACTCGTTGGATTTGGAAGTCGACGCGGCGGAATTGGAAGCTCGTCGATCCAAGTGGACCGCACCGCCATTGAAAGCCACTCGCGGAACGCTCTACAAGTACATCAAGTGCGTGAAGAGCGCCAGCGAAGGCTGCGTCACCGACGAGTGAGCCGGTAGTTGGTGAGTGCAACGGGCTTGGAAGCCTTTTTATACCCCACATCTCGAAACACCAAAGATTAGTGTCCGATCAGAGTGGATTAGTGTTCCACCAGAGCGGTCAAGGGAACACTAATCGCCGCTAATCAAACACTAATGATTCCTCGGCAAGGGATGTTTAGCCTTAAACCGCTTGTATTCCCAACGCAAGCGGCTCCCAAAAGATGTGGGGTACAAAAGGCTTGGAAGCCCATTGTACGAGCGAGAGTACGCTGGGCTTCCAAGCCTTTTTATACCCCACAACTCATTTGCTTGAATGCCGCAAATGCTTCGACGATGGTGGCGAAACGGCTCATCCCTCGCCACAGCGTTTTCGAGCCGGGCGGGCCCTGCGATTTCTTGTTGATGTATCCAC